>JALZEL010000038.1 GCA_030862075.1 Actinomycetota bacterium
GCTTCTCACGCAGATAGAGCTTGCCGAAAGGTCGGGTGTGAACCCTACTACCATAGTTAGAGTCGAGGGCGATCAAGTCGAACCTCACTTCCGCACCATCCGCAAACTGGCTAAAGCCCTCGACGTAAACCCCACCGAACTTGTAGGAGAGTAATCATGCCTAGCACCAACGGTCACGGCCTCAAGAAGGCTGTCCTCTACGCCCGCGTCTCGACCGATGAGCAGGCCAGAAGCGGATACTCCCTCGCTCAGCAGACAGAAGCCTTGAGGCAATACGCTGCCCGAGAGGGCTACGAGGTCCTTGAGGAGGTGACCGACCCCGGCCAGAGCGGGGCGAGCCTAGAGCGTCCGGGCTTGGACCGGGTGCGGGATTTGGTAGCTGCCGGCGAAGTCTCGGTGGTCCTGTCGCAAGATAGGGACCGCTTCGCTAGGGAGCCCGCTTACCTCTACCTTCTCAAGAAGGAGTTCGAGGAGCATGGATGCTCTTTAAGGGCTTTGAACGACCACGGCGGAGACAGTAGCCCGGAGGGAGAGCTCACCGACGGCATCCTCGACCAGCTCGCCAAGTTCGAGCGGGCGAAGACCGCCGAGAGAACCAGGCGGGGCAAGCATCGTAAACTCCGGCAAGGCAAGCTTGTCGCCGGCTACTCGGCCGGCTACGGGTACCGTTACAATGCAGCACGCGACGGCCTCGCAGTTGACGCCGAGCAGATGTGTACCGTTAGGCGGATATTCGAGATGGTCGCGCGAGGCGAAAGCTTCTACTCCTTAATCAAAACCTTCGAGCGTGAGGGGCTGCGCTCCCCCAGGGGGCAAGAGCGGTGGAACCAGTCAACGCTACGTAACCTGATCTTGAGCGATCTCTACCGCCCCCACACGATGGAAGAGGTAGCGGAGCTGGTGACACCCGAGGTGGCGGCAGCGCTCGATCCCGACAAGCGCTACGGCATCGCCTACTACGGCAAAAAGCAGATTACTAAGCGGCAGGTGTCCGAAGGCACCGGCGACGAGCGCCGCTACCGGCACCAGATCAAGGCCCGGGTGCGGGACCGCGAGCAGTGGTTGGCCATCCCGGTGCCTGACTCCGGTCTGCCACGCGAACTGGTGGACGCCGCCAGGGAAGCTATCAAGAACAACCACCAGACCTCACGCAGCAGCCAGAAAACCTGGGAACTCCCCGGTAACGTACTCCGATGCGCCGAGTGCGGCTACGGGATGCAACCCAAGATCTCCAGGGGCAGCGGCAAGCGGAAAAAACGTCTCTACTACTACCGGTGTGGCAGACGCTACAACAGCAAGAACGGTTTCGCGACTTGCGAACACGCCAAGCACCACCGCGCCGAGGAAGTCGAGGCGCAAGCTTGGAGGTACGTCCGGGAACTCTTTGAGGACCCCGAACAGTTGCGCGACGACCTGGAGCACATGATCGAACTTGAGCAGGAGCGGACGCGGAGGAACCCAGAGCAGGATGCGAAGATTTGGCTGGATAAGCTGGCCGAGGTAGCACGCCAGCGGTCCCGTGCGCAAGGCCTAGCCATCGAGGGGCTGCTCGACCACGACGAACTGCGGGCCAAGCTAGCGAGCCTCGATGAAACCCGCAAGACGGCCGAGCGCGAACTGGCGGCGCTCGGGGATCACCAGGAACGCCTCGCGAAGCTGAAACGGGACAAAGAGGGCGTGCTGGAGTACTACTCGGGCATAGCACCCGAGGCACTGGACTCGCTCGACCCCGAAGAGCGCCGGAACCTCTACGGTATGCTGCGCATGAGGGCAGTGGTGTACCCGGACGGCGAAGTAGTAGCAGAACTCGACGGCGCCCCTAGGACTCTCACTGGGCCTACCGCTAGCGCAAAGGAAAATACTTGCTAGCGCACCTTGTGCGCAAGCATGCCTAAACGCAAGCTGTCAGTATACGTACCAGGGTGAACGATAACCACAATCCAAGCGCCACAAGCCAGGTTCAGACACGCCGCAGCAACCGGATCCTCGGCTTCTCCGACGGCGTCTTCGCCATCGCCATAACGCTGCTTGTCTTGACCCTCGAGGTGCCCTCCAATCTCACCTCCTCAGAGGAGGTGAGCAGCTTCCTGTGGGAAGCCTTGCCTCAGGTTGTGGTCTACGCAGCTTCATTTATGGTCATCGGCACCTTCTGGGTGCGACACCACCGTATGTTCGACATATCACGAGCCGTTGACGGGCGGATGCTTGTCCTGAACCTGGTGTTTCTAGCCTTCGTGGCTCTGCTGCCGTTCCCTAGCGATCTACTTGGTAATGACCAAACGACTAGCACCGTTATCGCCTTCTGCGCGGTTGCCGGCGCCGCTACGCTGTGCGAGTTCGGAATGTGGAGACACCTGGAAAGGCATCGAGAGCTACTGTTGCCCGACATACCAGGAGAACGCATCGCGGCCCTAAAGACTTGGAGGTTGTGGTCTCTTGGCGTCCTTATCGTGTGTAGCCTAGTATCGGTTCTCTCTCCCAGGATCGCGGTATTGATGTTGTTAGCGCTTTTTCCAGTTTACGAGTTGGTTTACCACCGTCGCCACCACCGGCGTGAGCGCACTCTTTATCTACTTAGCGACGACCGATAGCGGCGCTCCCGGCGTGTGCCCCACTTTAAGATTTCGCTACCCCTTATTCGAAGGCTGTCGGCCTTCTTCATACCCTAATAGCCTTCGAGTTTCCGAGAACTAACCAGGCTGTTGAAAAAGTCGTTATCTGACCGGTCGGTGATTCCAAAACAGCTCCAAGTCACCTATAAGACCTCCCTTTGGCAAAGCTCACACGTGTATCCCCGAGCGGCTCTATGGTGAAGGAATGCTCGCCATCTAAGAGACCCCGCACGAACACAGCCACGTGTAGGGTCCCGAAGATCGGGGCACTCTAGCCCTGCCGTCTCTCCCATGCGGTACATGGGCGGGTGCACGAAGAGCCAAGAAGAAAGGAGCAAGACTTGAGCGAAGAACGATCCCGGAGGAAACCCCAACCCGATTCGCAGGAGTGCCACCAGGAAGCGCCGACGGTGGTCGACGCTCTTAGAAGGGGCACGCTCGTGAGGGTGACCCTCCGGAGTGGCTCAGAGCAGACGGGGTACGTGTGCGATAGCGACGAGACGGGGCTCCTGCTCGACCCTCGGGATACTGACGACGACACTCTGGGGTACAGGCTCTTCCTCTGGGACGTCGTCGAGTACATAACGGTCTCGCCGCAAGCTCGGCGCCGAGTTCCTGGCGAGGGCACGTAGCCGAGCCAGCAGACGCCGCCCTACCGAAAGCACCGGCGCCCTCCCTAGACCGGCTATTCGTCGTGCTAAGAGCTTGCGGCTAAATTAGGGGCTACCCCGTTGCCTCTATTCACCAAATTGCCGACAAGGTTCTTGGAAACCTGGCGTCCTATGTTTTCGTTTCTATCCGACCTATCTACTCTCCTAAAATCCCTTCCCCGCCGGGCGGTAATATTAGCTCAGAGGTACAACTCTAGGCAGCCCCTGTAGGTACGCAAGGTTCCGTGTAATGTTTGCTAAATAACCTTAGGCGCCATTGCATTGTCTGCAGCCTTAGAAGATACTTCCGACTCGTGCGCAGTAACCCTTTTAAGCAGACGCCGAATACCCGCAGGTTTCTGATTCTCATCGGTCTTGTACTGTTGGCGGTGCTGCTGGTCGTTTCGCCGGTATGGGGATCAGTGGAGACCCGCAGCGGCCAGGAAGTCAGGATCGGACCAGACGAAGTGGTTGGGGACGACCTGTACGTAACCGCCAATGAGGTTGTGGTGGACGGCACGATTGAGGGCGATCTGGTGGCGTTCGGAAGGAGTATTACCGTTAACGGCACGGTGGAGGGGGACCTCATCGCTGCGGGCCAGACTGTGGAGGTTGGCGGCACGGTTGAAGACGACACGCGCATCGCCGGTCAGGCTCTACTACTGGGTGGAGGAGGCAGCGTGGGCGACGACCTGCTCGCCGCGGGCTACAGCCTGGAGAACGCGCCCGACAGCACCGTAGGGGGCACCTTACTATACGCCGGTTACCAGGCGTTCTTGGCAGGGAGCGTGGGTGAAGATTTCAGTGCAGCCGCAAACGGCGTGCAACTGGATGGAGAAGTCGCAGGGGATGTGAATGTAGAAGTGGACGGCGAGAGCGGAGCGGCTCCCGTGTTCACCCCCGAGGCAGGGATGGAAATTCCCCCGGTAGAAGCGGGCTTGACGCTGACGAGCTTAGCCCGAGTTGGGGGTGACCTCACCTACCAATCGAGCGCCGAAGCGCAGATCGACCCTGGGGCCCAGGTCGAAGGCGAAGTGATCAGCGAGGAACGACCCGCCGAAGAGGTAGAGG
>JALZEL010000051.1 GCA_030862075.1 Actinomycetota bacterium
GCGCCGGGTACGCCGGGCTCCAGCGCCACGCGCTACAGTGGACGGGAGACAACTCCTCGTGGTGGGAGCACCTGTGGATGAGCATGCCCCAGCTACAGAACCTGGGGCTCTCCGGCGTCGCCTGGGCGGGGGTGGACGTCGGCGGCTTCTGGGGCGACGCGAACGGCGAGCTTTTGGCGCGCTTCACGGAGTTCGGGATTTTCCAGCCCTTCTGCCGCAACCACACCGCTTTAGGCACCCGAAGGCAGGAGCCGTGGGCTTTTGGGGAGCCCTACGAGTCGGTTTGCCGGGAGATGATCAAGCTCAGGCAACGCCTCCTCCCCTACCTCTACGCCCTCTTTGAGGAGTGCCACCGAACCGGCGCCCCCATCTTACGCCCCCTGCTCTTCGAGCACCCGGAAGACGAGACGACCTACGCGATGGACGACGAGTTCCTGCTCGGAACCGCGCTCCTCGTCGCCCCCATAACCCGCCCCGGCATCGAACACCGCCACGTCTATCTGCCGGAGGGCACCTGGTTCCACTTCTGGACCGGCGAGAGGTTCGAGGGCCCGGCCCACATCCTGGCGCACGCCCCTCTGGGCGAGCCGGCGATCTACATCAAGGCCAACACCACCCTGCCCTTGTGGCCGGAGATGAACCACGTCGGCGAGAGGCCCGCCGATCCTCTTACGCTCCGCCTCCATCCGGCGGAGGGCTCGGGCGAGGCCACCCTTTACGAGGACGCCGGTGACGGCTTCGGTTACGAGAGGGGCGAGCACGCCAAGCGGCGTGTGGTCTGCGAGGTTCTGGGCGGAAGCATCTCGGTCCGCCTCGAAGAACGCGAGGGCTCGTTCGCCCCCGAACGAGAATCGGTATACCTGGAGCTAAGGGGCGTCAACACCCGCCCGGAGACCGTCTCCGTAAACGGCGAGGCGGCCGACTGGGACTACGAGGAGGAAGACGGGAAGATCACGGTACGGTTGACAGAAGATGTCGGGGAGACGAACGTAGAGGTGAGGATCCAGTCTACCGGCCCGGACCTCCCGCCAGCATAGAGGCCTTTTAGCGTTCTTCGATAAAGGCTTCGAGCTTCGGGTCGGTGAAGTCGCGCGCCACAAGCTCGACCCCGAGGTCGGCGAGATCCTCGGCCCTTTGGGTGGAGGCGATGCCGACCGTGGGGATGCCGGCGGCGATCGAGGCGGCGATGCCGGAGGGCGAGTCCTCGAAGGCCACGGCCTCGTCGGCGGAGACCCCGAGGGCTTCGAGGGCGGCGCGGTAAGGGGCCGGGTCAGGCTTGCCGGCGCCGACTTCGTCGGCCAGGATCACGGGCTCGAAGGCGCTCAGGAGCCCCAAAGCGCGCAGGACGGCGAGGACGTTCTCCCTCGGGGCGTTGGTGACGAGGGCGTTCGACATCCCCCTCTCCCGGCCCTTGGCGATGAAGCCAAGTAGGCCAGGTAGCGGCTCCAGATCCCCGGCCCGCTCGCGGAACTCGGCGTCCTTGGCCTCGGACATCGCCCGGGCCTCCTCGGGCGAGAGGTCGGGGAGGAGGTCCGCGGCGGCCTCCGGACCTAGACGGCCGCTGATATTCTCCCGGTAAAAATCCCAGGTGACGTCGTAGCCGTAAGGCTCCAAGAACTTCGCCCACGTCGAGCGGTGCACGGAGTTAGTGTCCGCCAGCGTGCCGTCGAGGTCGAAGAGCAACGCCTTAGGCACGCCAGACCCTACGAACCGTAGTACAAGAACATGTTCAGGGCGCGGGTGATGATGAGGAGCGAGCCGAGGTATAGGAGCATGAAGAGGTGTCCCCGTTCCCTGCCCTTTCGCAGGGGGCTCGTCTTGTACTCGGCCATCCCGAAGATGAGCCCTACGGCGCACAATCCCCACACCCAGTACAGCGTCAGGTACCGCGCCGCGTCCCCGGGCGCCGGGGAGAGCGTCGCCCACGCGAACATCGCCGTGACGAAGAGGGCCAGCGAAGCCGAGACCAGAAAGAGTGACTTGTTCAGCCGGCTCCGGCGCTTCCAGGCGAGCCAACCGGTGAAGATGTCC
>JALZEL010000062.1 GCA_030862075.1 Actinomycetota bacterium
CTTTCCAGATCTCCTTCGAAGGGCCCGGCTGGGTTCTCATACAGCCCTCGGAAGGCCCGACCGTCCCCGATCACTCCCACGGCGGCGAGTCAGGCGGCGGTGGTGGCCTCGGGTCCTTCTTTGGCAACGACTAGTTCTTAGCGGCCGGCTTTCGGCCGCCGGCCTTTCTTCTCGCTGGCGGCCGACCGCTTAGGCTCGGTAGCTCTGGTACAGAAATACCAAGGCGAGCGCCAGGATCGCCCCGTGCTCGACCACGAGGCACTGCAGGGCGTAGGAGTCGCGATCCCAGTAAGAGATCGGGCTCTTCCACCGCCACCCCGAGAAGGGCCAGAATGGCGGGCGCGCGTCCTCGGCGTGCGTCGAGACGTCCAGAAGGTTATGCCCGGCCCACCCCAACAAGAAGAAGAGCAAGGCCCCGTGTGGGTCTCTGTCCTTCAGCCCGAGCGCTTTGTACAGCAAGAGCAGAGAACCTACCGGCACTAGAGAGTGGAGCGTTAGATCCAGCCTGCCCGAAGGTTCCTCGAAGTACTCCATAGCCTTGAGGAACTCTTTTTTGGTTATCGTATCCCGGCGAGACCACAACAGGCGAGACGCTTTCGAAAGCGTCGGCAGGTCCGGGAGCGCCGCACCCGCCGCTCCCGCCGTGGCAGCATGTGATGCTTCCCACCTCGCAAAACGGACTACCGCCCACGTATAAATCGCATGAGAATACGTGTGCATGGCGGTATCATAGTCCGGTATGCATTCGGTATGCTAACTGAACGTTAACTATAGGTATAACTTGCTATTACGAGCGTACGTTGGTATAGAGGGACGCTTGAGCAACGAAGTTTTGTTCATGCTACGCTAGGTGGTGGACCGACTTGACGGTTTTTTGGACGGGCAAGTTGCATAACGGGATGTCTCGACGTCGCAGGGTGGAATGTCTAGTATGAAAGTAGACATTGAAGAGAAGGTCCGTTTCTTCCGTTCCTTTCTGGCCAATCCCCGTCAGGTCGGGGCGATCTTGCCGACGAGCAAGCGGGCCGTTAGGGACATGCTCGATATGACAAACCTACCGGAGGCCCGCCACGTCGCGCTGCTCGGCGCGGGCACGGGCGCGTACCTGGGGGAGATCCTGAAGCGGCTGCGTCCCGACGCCCGTTTTCTGGCTTTTGAGATCGACCCGAATCTGACAGCCACGCTCTCCGAACGGTTTGAGGACCCGCGGCTCGAAATAATCAACGACTCAGCGGAGAACATCGAGGACTACCTGGACGGCGCCAACGTGGACGTCATCGTCTCGGCCATCCCCTTTACGTCTCTGCCGAAGACCGCCAGACAGAACATGTTAGCGGAGGTCTCGCGGGTCCTGGCTCCAGACGGGGTGATGGTCGCGATCCAGTACTCGCCCCTGGTGGAGAAGGACCTGGAGAGTGTCTTCGCCTCGGTCCGGCGGCGCATCTCGCCCTTGAACGTCCCCCCGGCGTTCCTCTTCCGCTGCAGCGCAGCCCTGCCCCAGAACGAAGCTACGCAGCGATGATCACCCGGAGGAGCTGGCAGACGGCCAGGCGCTACGTGCTGGGACCGCTCGTCGTCGGCGCCGCGCTGCTTTTGACCGGACGGCGGAGGAGCGGTCTTCTCGGCATCGGGACCGCGGGGGCGGTCCTCGCTTTTTTCAGGGACCCGGAGCGGCCTTTGGACCCGGACCCAGGAGTAGTGTACGCGGCGGCCGACGGCTTCGTGACGAGCGTCGAGGAGGCGCACGAGCCCTGGATCCCCGGGGTCGAGGCCCTGAGGATCAGCACGTTCCTCTCGATCCACAACGTGCACGTGAACCGCAGCCCGGTCGAGGGGAGCATAACGAAGATGGAGGAGACCCCGGGCAGGTTCGTCCCGGCGTTTTTGGGCGGCGCTAACGAGGAGAACCACCAGAACCGGATCGCCATAGACGGGCCGAAAGGGCGTGCGGTCGTCGTGCAGGTAGCGGGCATGGTCGCCCGCAAGATCTCGCGCTGGGTCGAGACCGGGGAGAGGGTTGCGGCGGGTCAGCGAATAGGACTCATACACTTCGGCTCCCGCACGGACGTCATCCTCCCCGCGGGCAGCGCCGACGCGCTCGTGAGCCCCGGAGACCGGGTACGGGCCAGCGTGACGCCCATAGCCCGCTACCGCAAGGAAGAAGGCACCTCATGATAAGAGAGTACGTAAACTTGGCCAACGCCCTGACCAGCGGCAGCCTGGCGGCGGGCTTCGTGGCCCTGTTCTTGATCTTCAAGAACGAGGACCTGTTCGTGGTGGCCGGGCTGGTCGCCCTCGCCGCGGTCTTCGACGCCCTCGACGGATACGCGGCCCGCCGTACAGGGAATGACGAAGGCGACGGAGCCGAGTTCGGCAGCAACCTCGACTCCCTAGCCGACGTGGTCTCGTTCGGCGCCGTCCCCGCGTTCGCGATCTACTGGGCGTCACTGTACGCCCTGCCGGTCGTCGGCCTCGTCGCCTGCCTCGTCTTCTTCCTGTGCGGGGCTTGGCGCCTGGCCCGGTTCTCGCTCTACAAGCACCCCCTCTACTTCGTCGGCTTCCCTATACCGGCCGTGGGCGTGCTGGTCGCGCTGCTAGCCGCGCTGTTAGCCATCACAGGCCCGTACCCGTTCCTCGCCCTGCCGGTGGTCCTGGTCTTGAGCTTCCTGATGGTTTGCGCGCTCCCGTTCCCAACGCTCTCCGGCCTGCGCAACAGGGAAGAGCTGGCTGAAGAGGTAGAGGAGTACCGCCAGACGCGCCGAGCTGAAGGTTGAGCTCGGCGCGAAACGAAACCGATCTATGCTCGATCCGACGATAGTATCTGCCCGGCGCGGGCTCGATCACCCCACCACGAAGTTGACTAACCGCCCAGGAACGTAGACGCTTTTGCGAATCTCGCGCCCCTCGATGTGGGGTCGCACCTTCGCGCTGCTCAAGGCAAGCTCCTTGGCAAGGTCCTCCGAGACGTCCGCGGGCGCCTCGATGCGGTCACGCAGCTTGCCGTTGACCTGTACTACCAGCGTGATCTCCTCGGCCGCGATGAGCGCCTCGTCGTAAGTAGGCCACTCCTGCTCGTGCACCGAGTAAGGGAGCCCTAAAGCATCCCACACATCCTCGGCGTGGTGCGGGGCGAACGGCGCGAGAACGAGCACGAAAGTCCGCAAGGCCTCCGCCCACTCGTTGTCCTCTACCCTGCCCCTGATCGCCATGAGGTAGTTGGTGTGCTCCATCAAGGCTGCCAAAGCAGTGTTGAAGCGGAACAGCTGGAGATCCGAGGTAACCTTCTTGACCAGCCTGGCGGTGCGTTGCTTGAGCTCCTCAGGATCGGCCTCCGCCCCTGAAGGCTCGCCTTCGACCACGTGCGAATGCGCCCTCCTCAAAAAGCGCGCCACACCCTCGATGCCGCGCCCGTCCCAGGGACCGCCCAGGTTCCAGGGGCCTATGAACATCAAATAGCAGCGCAAGGCGTCAGAGCCGTAGCGATCCACGAACTTCTGCGGGTTCACCACGTTGCCGCGGCTCTTGCTCATCTTCTCCGCGTCCTCGCCGAGTATAATGCCCTGGTTAAAGAGCCTTATCATCGGCTCATCGAAGTCCACCAGCCCGAGCTCACGCATCACCTTTGTAAAGAAACGGGTGTAGAGCAGGTGCAACGTCGCGTGCTCTATCCCCCCGGTGTACTGGTCTACCGGGAGCCACCTCTGCCCTCTTTCCGGGTCGAACGGGCCTGCATCGTAGTGCGGCGAAAGGTAGCGGTACTGATACCACGACGAATCCACGAACGTATCCATCGTGTCTGTCTCCCGTTCTGCAGGCCCACCGCAGCCGGGACACGTGGTGTTGCGGAAGTTTTCGTCGAGCTTCAACGGCGATTCGCCCGTCGGCATGAACTCAGCGTCTTGGGGCAAGAGGACCGGCAGATCCTCTTCCGGGACGGGAACGGTGCCGCACCTCTGGCAGTAGATGATCGGGATCGGGGTTCCCCAGTAGCGCTGGCGCGAGATGAGCCAGTCCCTCAAGCGGTACGTGACGGCCGCTCTGCCTGCGCCCCGCTTCTCGAGCCAGGACGTGACCGCCGCCTTGCCTTCTACGTTCGGAGTACCGTCGAAGGGACTGGAGTTAACCATCGGGCCTTCGCCTGTGTAGGCCTCTTGGAGCTCTTCGCCGTTCCAATCAGGCGGGGTGACGACGGTACGGATCGGGATCCCGTACTTCTTGGCGAACTCGAAGTCGCGCTCGTCGTGGGCGGGGACGGCCATAATAGCCCCGGTGCCGTAGGCGAGCAGGACGTAGTCGGCGACGTAGATCGGGATCTCCTCCCCGTTCGCCGGGTTTACCGCGTAGGCTCCGGTGAAGACACCGGTCTTCTCGCGCGTCGCGTCCGTGCGGTCGATCTCGCTCATCCGGCCTGCCCTCTCGACGTAGGCGCGCACCTCGTCGGCATGCTCCAGTGTGGTGACCTGCGTTACCGCCGGGTGTTCGGGCGCCACGACGAAGAACGTCGCCCCGAAGAGCGTGTCCGGGCGGGTCGTGAAGACCTCGACGGGACCATAGCCGGGGATGTCGAAGAGGATCTCGGCTCCTTCGGAGCGCCCGATCCAGTTGGTCTGGAGCGTCTTGACCCGCTCGGGCCAGTCTATCTTGGAGAAATCCAAAAGCTCGTCGGCGTAGTCGGTGATCTTGAAGAACCACTGGGCCAGGTTCTTCTTGATAACCGGCGTCCCGCACCGCTCGCAGAGCCGATCTGGCCCCACCACCTGCTCGCGCGCCAGGGTAGTGTTGTCTTTGGGACACCAATCGACCGGTGCCTCCTTGCGGTACGCCAGCCCCTTCTCGAAGAACTTGAGGAATAACCACTGGTTCCAGTAATAGTACTCGGGGTCGCAGGTGACGATCTCCGAGTCGAAGTCGAACATCGCCCCCATGGACCTGAGCTGGCCGCGCATGTTCTCTATGTTGGAGTAGGTCCACTTTCGGGGGTGGACGCCCCGGTCTATGGCCGCGTTCTCCGCTGGGAGCCCGAAGGCGTCGAAGCCTATCGGGAAGAAGACCCGGTAGCCTTGCATCCGCATGAATCGGGCCCGGGTATCCGACGGGGTCATAGCGTACCAATGGCCGACGTGAAGATCGCCGCTCGGGTAAGGGAGCATCGTGAGCGCGTAATGCTTGGGCTTCTCCGGGTCCTCGTCGGTCTCGTACAGGCCACTCTCGGCCCACCGCTCCTGCCAGCGGTGCTCCAGGGCTACAGGATCATATGTCTGCTTCTTGGTTGCCTCGCTCACGAGAGACTCCTTCGGACAAATGTATTGGATAGTTTTAGGTCAGGGGAAAGCGCGCAGGGCTTTATAGTCGGGGCTCTGCGTTCCAGCCTCTGTAATCTCTGGTGCGCATGCTCCTAATATAGCACCCCGGGCACCGTTCACGAAAGACGAGCTCAGCCAAGCACGGCGTCCACCGGGAGGACCAGCGCGGGCAACGCCACCGATTCTAGCTCCGCCCCCCGCCTGAGCGCGCCGAAAGATGCCTTCCGCGAGCTGACCTACCGCGAGCGCGAGATCCTCGCCTTAATCGCTGGACACCGGACCAACCCCGAGATCGCCAATCACTTACACCTCAGCCAGAACACCGTCCGCAACCACGTCTCGAACATCTACACCAAGCTGCAGGTCGCCGACCGGGCACAAGCCATCATTTGTGCTCGTGAGGCCGGGTTGGGGCAGGACAAGCTGTAAGCGATGGCACGGCTTTATCGTCAGCCTTTCTCTGTGCTCGATCCGGACAGACCGAGCCGGTCATAGAGGCGGGCCAGAGGCTTCGGAGTCCACCAGTTCCAGCGGCCCATGAGGTGCATGGTCGCGGGCACCAAGAGGGCGCGCACGATGGTGGCGTCTACCGCGACAGCTATCCCCATCCCCAAGCCTATAGCCTTGATGACGGTGGTCTCCGCGAGCACGAAGGAGAAGAAGACCGCGGCCATGATCGCCGCCGCGCCCGTGACCAACCTCCCGGTCTTCTCTAGGCCGAGTGCGACCGCGCGTGCATTGTCCCCGGTGCGCTCGTACTCCTCCTTCATCCTGGTCAAGAGCAAGACCTCGTAGTCCATCGAAAGCCCGAAGAGGATACAGAACATGAGTATCGGTATGCTCGTGTCTATGGGATTGGGGGTGAAGCCCAAGAGCCCGGAGAGGTTCCCGTCCTGGAAGATCCAGACCAAAGCGCCGTAAGAGGCGCTGATCGAGAGGAAATTCATCACAACGGCCTTGACGGGCAAGAGGACCGATCCCAAGAGTAAGAAGAGCACGACGTACGTGGCGCCGACCACGAACGCTATGGCGAGCGGCGCGTCGTCTTTGATCGCCTCTATGGAGTCGATATCGAAAGCGGTCTGGCCGCCGACCATGACCTCGCCTTCGACCTCGGGGTGATCCTCCCGGATGGTACTTACGAGGTCGCGCGCCTCGTCCGTCCCTGCGCGGGAGGGAGCGTAGGCGGTGAGGACGGTGACGTGCTCCCCGGTGGAGCGCTCTAGCGCCTCCCCCACCTCCGCCGGGAGCTGCTCCTGGGGCTCCGTGAGGATCTGCCCGTACTGCTCGCGGGTTATCGACGGGTCGAGGTCGACCACGCTCTCCACCCGCTCGACGTTCGGCAGGTCCGCGAGCCAGCGGCTCATCTCGTAGGTCTCGTCTACATGCTCGGGCGTCAGCGGCGACTCGTCCTCGTAGTCGAGCACGACGACCACGGGGTTCGTGCCTCCGCTGGGGAACTGCTCTTCTAGCAGCTCCGCGCCCTGGCGCGACTCCGACCCTTCCGGCAGAGTGGTGTGGTCGCCCATGCCCAGACGGAGGTGCATGATCGGCGAGCCGACCAAGAGCAGCACCGCCACCACGGGCAGGAGAATCCGCCAGGGGCGAGCCATGACCGCCTCAGCGATCCGGTGCCACAGGAGGCCGTGCCCGGCCTCGTTCCTCCTCTCGGGTCGGACGAAAGGCAGCCGCCAGGCGTTCACCCGGTGGCCGAGGATCGCGAGCAGCGCCGGGAGGAAGGTGAGGCCGTACAGGACCGCAAGCGCCACCACGATCGTGCCCGCAACCCCCATGGAGTTGATGCCGAAGAGGTCGAAGAACAGCAACCCCAGGAGACCTATGGCCACGGTCAACCCAGAGAACGTGATCGCGCGCCCGGCGGTGGCCATCGTGCGCGAGAGCGCCTCGGGCACCGCGCGGCGTCTCACCTCTTCCCTGAAGCGGCTGACCACGAAGAGCGAGTAGTCTATGGCTACGCCGAGCCCGATCATGGTCACCACGCTGTTCGCGTAGATGGAGACGTCCATGAACCGGGCGAGCAGAAGGGTACCAACAACGCCGCCGAACACGGCCAAAGCGCCCACGCCGAGCGGCATCCCGGCGGCAACCACCGAACCGAAGACGACCAAGAGCAGCGCCAGCGCCAGCGGCAGCGAGACCAGCTCGGCCCGCTGGATGTCTTTCTCGGTAGTCTCCTCGAAGTCCTGGTTCAGCGGCAACTGGCCCGCGGCGAGCACCTCCAGGGAGTCGGACCAGACCTGGTCCCGCAGCCCGGGGTACGCGGCTATCAGCTCCGCGTCGCTGGCCTCTTCCAGCTCGACCACCACGGAGGTGTGTCTCCCGTCCCGGGAGTTCATCTCCTCGCCCGACGAGGCGGGATCTACGTCGTAGGCGGTACGGATTCCGGTCACTTGCGGCTCGTCGCGCAAGGGCTCGAGCGCGCGCTCCACCTCCTCGCGAAAATTCTCGCCGGTGACGTTCAAGGTATCGCTACCGAAGATGAGGGTGAAGCTCGGCGCCCTCGCGGGCAACTCGTCTTCGATCAACTCACTGGCCCGGCCAGCCTCGGTCTGCGACGTAAATTCTTCGAGGCCCAGACGTCCGCCGTAGCTCATGAGCACCGCGAAACCTACCAGCGAGAGGACCGAGAGGATCAAGACCGGCCAGCGAAAACGGTAGACGAAACGGCCCTAAGCAGCGAACATCTGCCGTCCTCCTTCCGGTCGCGGTCAGGCCTTCTCGGGAGCAGAACCCGAGTAGTCTCTACGAAGAGAACCTATCCGCGGTTTCGTCGGCTGTAAAGAGGCCGTTGTGCTCCTATTGACAGCGCGAGAAGGGGCCAGCGCGGTGGTGACCGTCGTTCAAGGACGTTCGTAGTGGGCCTGGGCCGCCCGGCTCCGCTTTTTTCAGAGCAAACCTTCCCCGAAGGTGCCGGCGACCTCGAAGGGATCGGAGGCTACCACGGAGGCGGCGTAGAGTTCCATAGCCCCTATGTCGGAGGTCCGGTTCGTCGGGTCTC
>JALZEL010000068.1 GCA_030862075.1 Actinomycetota bacterium
CATTCTCCCTGCGGCGCCGGAAGCCCAGGATCGAAACTCCGACGACGAACATCGCGAGCGTGGTCAGCAGGAACGGGGCCCCGAGGATCGCCCCGATGCCGATCTCGCTGGCGACTCCTCCGGCACTCTCGCCGGCAAGAGCGGCCGCAATAAGGGCGACCACCGGGATCATGGTCTCCGGTAGAGCGGTCCCCACCGCCGCGAGCAAGCTCCCCACCGCCCCTGAGCCCAGGTTCAGCCGCTCACCGAGCATCTCGACGGCGTTGGTGAACAGGACGGCGGCCCCCAGGATCGCCACCAGAGAGCCCACCAGCTCGATAATAGTCGTCATCGAAAACGTCTTTCTTCGTAAACGGCCGTGGCCAGGGCGCGCTCACTGTCTACCCTCTTGCGAAGCCGGTTACACTAGAGCCCGATGCCGAAACCTCCGGACAACCTGGAAGAGATACTGACCGCCGTCGCTGGCGGCAACCTCTCCCCCGCCGAGGCCGCCGGGCGTCTGAGAGAGGGCGAGGTCCGCTACCTCGACGAGTTCGCCGTCCTCGACCTGGGCCGCGCGGCCCGCAAGGGCGTACCCGAGATCGTCTACGCCCCAGGCAAGACCCCCGAACAAGTCGCCAGCATCTGCGCCGCCATCCTGAAGCATTCGGAGCGCGCGATCGTCAGCGGCCCCACCCTCGAACAGGAACGCTTCTTGCGCGATACGCTCCCCAACTTCCCCGCGCGGAGGGCCGGGAAGGCCCTCGTCGTCGGCTTGGGGGAGCCCGCGCCGACCGGCGGGCGCGTCGCCGCCGTAAGCGCCGGCACCTCGGACCTGCCCGTTTTGGAGGAGGCCGTCGCGGTGGCCCGGGAGATGGGCGTCGCCGTAAAGGGTTTCCACGACGTAGGCGTTGCGGGCCTCCACCGCCTCGCCGGGCCTCTCGAAGAGATGCGCGCCTTCGATCCGGATTGCGTGATCGTCGCCGCGGGCATGGAGGGAGCACTCCCGAGCGTGGTCTCGGCTCTCGTCGCCGTGCCGGTCGTGGGGCTGCCGACCTCGACCGGCTACGGCCTCGGCGGGGACGGCACCGCCTCCATCCTCGGCATGCTGCAGAGCTGCTCCCCTGGCCTCTCGGTAGTCAACGTGGACAATGGCGCCGGCGCGGGCGCGACCGCCGCCCTCATAGCCAACCGCGCCGCAAGCTACCGCAATCGAAGCGACGACCAAACCCCCGGTGCCGAACGCTAGGCGAGGGTAGGTGCGCGCCTTCGTCGCCGTCTTCCCGCCACTGGAAGTCCGGAAGACGGCACTCTCCGGGGCGCTCGAAGCGGTGCGGCGCTCCGGCGACAAGGTGCGGTGGACCAGACCCGAGAACGTTCACCTGACGCTGAAGTTCCTTGGAGATATCCGGGAAGAGGCCTTGAATAACCTTTGCGCCGCCCTCGAAGAAACCTGCAGGCACCATGCGCCCTTTGATGTTGGGCTGACAGGGCTCGGGGCCTTCCCGTCGGCGCGGCGCGCCCGCATCTTGTGGGCCGGCGTCGGTGCGGGCTCCGAACGGCTGTGCTCTTTGGCTACGGACGTCGACGCTGCCTTTGCACCTTTGGGCTTCGAACGCGAAGGGCGCCGCTACGTACCGCACCTGACGCTCGGTCGCGTACGGGGCCGTCCAGCGAGCTTCGAGCTGTCGCGGGCGTCCGTGAATCTCAGTTTCCGCGCCCGGCGCGCCGAGCTGGTGGAGAGCACGCTCACCGAAGAAGGGGCCGTCTACAGAACCGTTGAAGCCTTTGCCCTGGGGGAGGAAAGCTAACCTTAAAAGGTGACGAGGGGGCCGATGTTCACGAGGACAAAGAGTAGTATCAGGATCATGATGACCATCATTATGAAGTTGGTCCCGCTCACGTCTTCTACTCTACGCCTTTCGTAGGGGAAGCTTTACCGACATTCTATCTTTCGGCCGAACGTGTCGCCAGGAGACGCCCGGCAGCTAAAACTCGTTCTGGTAGAACACCCGCCTCGAAGGCGCGGGATTGTTTTCTTCGACGAGCTGCTTGCGGAGGGCGTGAAACTCCTCGACCTTGCCGGAGGCGAGTCGGACGTTGGAGTCCGGGTGCAAGCGGAGCGCTAGGATGGAGCCGAGAGCAGCGCCGACACTGATCCGCTCAAGCCCGTAGGACGGACGCGGTTCTTTGTAGAAGATCCTGCACTCGTAAGCGTCCTCGGCAGCGTCGTAAGTGACCAGAATCATCTCCGGCTGGGCCACCGCCACACGCGGGAAGTTCCGCAAATCGTACAGCACCTTTCGGCGCCGGTAAACCTCCCGCTGCCGTTCCTTGAGCACGATCTCCGCCCATTCCTCGTCACCCTCAACCACAGAGTAAGCCTCGTCGCGAGCCCTCTCGGCCGCCCGCACCCACCGCTCGACACCTTCCAGATCCAGGCACACTCCACAGACCGGACACCGGAACCCCAATCTCGAAACGTAGGACAGGCCCTCCAGATGCAGGCACTTTTCCTCCACTCCGTCCATATAGCTGCCCATTGTACCCGGTTCTGGCCAGAACGCGACACTGATCCGAAGAATCACGGTACTCTGTACCTGAACATCAGTGTTACTGTTGAAGCGGCGCAGAGTCCCGAGGAAGGCTACCCTGTGGGCCGCTGAGAAGCTCTCATACACGCGTTTTGCAGGCAAAAGATCGTGCGTCGGTGGTCTCGCTTCGGGCGGACGGTAGAAGCATTGTACGCGTTGTTCTATCTAACAAGAGTGGGCCAAACCGTGCCCGGTGGTTACGAGGGGCGCCGACTCCGGTGGGAAGTCGTGGTAAAGCTCGAGGCGGACCGCAGCCTTGTTTGAGCGGGAACCCCTAGGGGTTGGTATTCTCCACGTCATGTTGGATGAGCGGCGCGTGGCGCACCTCGTGTTGAACCCTGCCGCAGACAGGGGCCGGGCGGCTACCCGTCGGGAGTACATCAGCGCGTACCTGGAGGGGTGGGGATTAGGTATTGTGTGGCACGTGACGGAGGGACCGGGAGACGCGGGGCGGATCGTTTCGGGATTGCCGGATGGAGCGTTGGTTGTGGCGGTAGGCGGAGACGGAACGGCACACGAAGTGGCGGCGGCGTGCGTGGGGACCAGGCGGGTGATGGGGATTTTGCCGGTAGGAAGCGGCAATGACTACGTCAAGGCACTTGGGGTGGGGACCGACCTCGGGCGGGCGCTAGGGGTCGTCGTCGAGGGCACGGTCAGGGTCGTGGACGCGGGCGAGGTCAACGGGGTCAGGTTCAACAACGGTTTGGGGATCGGGTTCGACGCCGAGGTAGCCGCGGGGATCTCAGCAGCGCCCAAGGCTTTGGGGGGGGTCGGAGGGTACCTGTGGTCGGTTGGACGGCTCCTGTGGGGCTTCGAGTGCCACGAGGCAGGTTTCAGGCTCGGCACCGGGGAGGAGGTATCGGCCAAGACTATACTCGTCGCGGTGGCCTTGGGGACGACTTACGGGGCGCGCTTCAGGCTCGCGCCCGGATCCAGCTTGGAGGATGGCGCGTTCGACGTGGTGTGGAGCGAGGAGGTGACGAGGGCCGAGGTATTGCGCCTCATACCGGCCGTGCTCCGGGGCACACACCTCGGGCACCCGAA
Source organism: Actinomycetota bacterium (assembly GCA_030862075.1). Classification (GTDB taxonomy): domain Bacteria; phylum Actinomycetota; class Rubrobacteria; order Rubrobacterales; family Rubrobacteraceae; genus Rubrobacter_F. The sequence continues at coordinate 3,618 of JALZEL010000068.1, forward strand.
GATACACTTCGCCCGGGCCGCCGAGGTCGAGGTAGCTTTGGCGAAACCGACCCCGGCGCACGTGGACGGCGAGATACTCCCCCCCACCCGTAACTTCCGGGCGCGGGTGCTTCCCAAGGCGCTGCGCGTCTTGGCGCCGTAGTCCGCGAATGCCGTTCGTACCCATAGAGTGGAAGCGGTTTCGTAAAGCGGTTTCGTAAGAAGTTCGCGGAGCGCCGGTATGGGCGCTTCTAAAAGTTGTTAAATTGTGGCAAAATCACCGTACCGACCCCGGGGTCGGTACGGCGAGCTGTGAGTCGAACGAGGTTTGTGGGGACGCGGTAGGTATGAGGGCTTTCGTTTTTCCGGGACAGGGCGGGGCGGTAGCCGAGCCCGATGCCCGGCTGCTGCCAGTGGTCCGGCGGGTCGTGGGGGATCACGTCCCGGATCAGGTCAAGGTCTTCGCGCGCGCCGCGCAGGACACCGAAGAGAGCCGCGAGCTGGGTCTTCGCCCGGACGTGGTGGCTGGGCACTCTTTGGGCGAGTACGGCGCGGCCTACGCCGCCGGATGCTTCGATCTGGAGATAGGGCTCTGGCTCGTCGCCCAACGCGACCGCTTTCTCGCCGAGGCCGCCGAAGACGCGCCGGGCGGCATGGTCGCCGTCCTCAAGGCCGATCCTGCGGAGGTGGAGGAGGCCGTGGGCAGCTCGGAGGGTTCCGTGGTCGCCAACTACAACTCGCCCCACCAGACCGTCATCTCGGGGCTAAGGGGCGCTTTGGGGGACGCGGTCTCCAAGATCCGGGGCCGCGCGGTCCGGTTGAACGTTTCGTTCGCGGCCCACTCGCCATACGTGGCCGCCGCCGGGGAGAAGATGCGCGAGGTATTGGATTCGGTGGAGTTTCGCCGTCCCGAGGTACCCATTGTGAGCGCTGTGGACGGGAGCGTAATCGAGACGGCGGACATGGCGAAAGAAGCCCTGAAGGGTCAGATAGTCGCGCCGGTCCGGTGGGTCAAGGTCGTCGAGACCCTGGCGAGGATGCGGGTCGAGGAGTGGATTGAGCTCGGCGGCGGCGGCGTCCTGACCCGGATGCTAAGGGACTTCGAGCTCCCGTCGCTCAAAGGCGTAACCTTCGACGACCTGCGCGCCCGCCTCTACGGTCAGGCCCAGAACCTGCTGCCGCGCAAGGACGAGACAGAAGAGACCCCTTAGAAGACGTGGAGGGCAAGGGCACGTTGTGCCCTGGCCCTCCGTTCTCGCAATTGAGGGTTCGCCTAGCGGGCCGCCTCGGCCTCGTTCTCCTCGCGCGCCTCCTCCTGGGAGAGAGCGCCGCCTTCTATTGCGACTATGTCCTCCTCTATGGAGGAGACCGTCCCCTCCATGCTCGCCCAGACGCCGATAGAGAAACCTCCGTCCACGGGCTCCCCGATCTTCTGCTCGTACTCGACCGAGTCGCCCTCGGTGATGAATGGCGTGGCTGGCTTCAAGAAGCGTCCGCCCAAGGGTAAGCTCACCCCGCTGATCTTCCCGACCAACGAGACGATGCCTTCCTCGGGAAGCTTCGTCTTGATGTCCGCGAATTCCTTGGAGGCCACGCCTTTCGGGATCACGAGAAAGCCGTTGGTCGTCCGACGCACGTAGGCGTCGCCCTCGCCCAAAGACTCGATGCCCATCTCGTTCAGGTACGGCCCGCCGTCGATAACGGAGAGCTTGCCCGCCTCGGCATCTATGTCTATCCCGGAGAGCTCGAGAAGCTCGGTCGCCGACGCCCCCAAAGGTGCCTCGTAGAGCTTCAGCTCGAGCTCGGGGCCGAAGACCTGCAGGAACTTCGTGGTGGTGGGCTTGCCGAGGAAGAGCGCGTTGTAGATGTTGAGCAGCGTCTCGGAGTTGTTGACGATGTGCCCGGCGTCCAGCGGGAGCCCGGGACGCTTGTTGCCGTCGGGAAGCTCGACCCGGCGCGGCACCCACTTCTCCTTGTCCTCGTTGAAGATGTTTTTGATGAGCGTCTTCTCCTCGCCCATCGAGTACTTATCCGGTACCAGGCTGACCTCGTAGAGCCCGTCGGCGTTCTCCTTGTAGCGGGAGAACCACTCCTCGTCCTTGAAGTGAACGCCCAATATGACGTTCTCTATGCCGAAGATCTCCTTCATCGCCTCGAGGAGTTCGAGGAACTCGTCGAAGTACTCCCGGTGGACCATCTTGTCTGCCCAGTAGCCCGGCTCGGACTCGGTGCAGTTGACGATCAAGCGCGGCTGCGGGTTCTTGTACTTGAAGTACGTCGGGAAACCGCCGCCCCCCGCCCCAACGATGCCGGCGTGGCGCATGATCTCCGTCGCCTCTTCCACGCTTAGAGCCTTGACCTCGTCAAGTGTGCGCTGCTTCAACTCGACCACAGTAAGTTGCCCTCCGTAAAAGCTCTCCGATACGGTACTTGCAGTTGCAAACTACGCGAAAACATTGCAGAAAGTATACTCTGTGCTGCTTTGTGTTGCTAGCTCCAAGCACCCCTTCTGGTATACTCGAAGCCTTCCATGAAGCTTTCGAGGCGCACGTCGAACATCCTGATGACGATGGGCATCGTCATGCTCTTTTTCTGGATACCGCGCGCCTTCACCTGGTACGCCAACGACCTGCAGGGGTCACCGTACCTGGCCCTCATACATTTGCCCATCATCCCGATCTCGCTGGGCATCGGCGGCTACCTCTTCTACCTCGGTGTGAAGGGCCGCAGGGCCACCCGGCAAGCGGGTTAGAGCTCGAGAGCTGCGGCGGCTTAGAGCGCCTCGGGCGTGGCGCCGCTCTCTATGGCCGGGTAGTTCGGCACGGCGTGCCGCAGGAGCTTGAGGGCCTTCTCGTCGTCGCCTTCGCGGGCGAAGAAGGTCATCTCCTCGGCGTCTTCAATCAGGTCGGAGGAGGGCGGGTTCTTGGGGACGAGACGGAAGACCATCGGGTGGTCGGTCGCGGCGTGCTGTTCGGACTCCTCGGAGAGCATCTCGTGCAGCCTTTCGCCGGGCCTTAAGCCCGTGTATAACATCTTCACGCCCTTGGCGCCCATCACCTCGATCATCTTCTGCGCCAGATCCACTATCTTCACGGGGCGTCCCATCTCCAGCACGTACGTGCCGTAGGAGTCGGCCATGGCGCCCGCCTGCAGGATCAGGGAGACGGCTTCGGGGATGATCATGAAGTAGCGCGTCATCTCAGGGTGGGTGACCGTCACCGGTCCCCCGGCCTCTATCTGTCTCCGGAACGTCGGCACGACGCTCCCCCGACTCCCGAGCACGTTTCCAAAGCGCACCGAAGCGTAGAGCGTCTCCGGGTACTCCTCCGCCGCTGCACGCACGAGCATCTCCGAGAGACGCTTCGTCGCCCCCATGACGTTCGTCGGGTTCACCGCCTTATCGGTAGAGACGTTGATGAACTTCTCCACCCCGAACTCCCCGGCGGCCCGCGCCACCCAAAGCGTCCCGCCGACGTTGTTTGAGACGGCTTCGGAGACGTGCAGCTCCATGAGCGGGACATGCTTGTAAGCGGCGGCGTGGAAGACCAGGTGGGGCCTAAGTCGGGCGAAGAGGGCGCGTACCCTCTCCCAGTTTGTCACATCGCCGACGACGAGCTCGGCCCCTGAAAAGCCCTCGCGGGCGAGCTCCTCGTTCAGGTAATGCAGAGCGCTCTCGTCACGGTCGAAGAGGACCAGGCGAGTAGGACCGAAGCGCGAGATCTGGCGGGAAAGCTCGCTCCCGATGCTGCCCCCCGCCCCCGTGACGAGGACACGCTTGCTATTTATGAACTCCGCCAGAACGTCGAGATCTATCTCGACCGGTTGGCGCCCTAATAGGTCTTGAATCTGGAGCTCCCTAAGCCGCACGGCCTCCTGCCCCAAAAACTCGCTCAGCTTCGGGACTACCTTGACCCGGGCCGAGGTCTTCACGCACTCGCGCCAGATGAGGTCTATCTCCTCGGAGGTGGCGGTGGGAAGGGCGATCAGGATCTGGTCTATCCTCTGTTCCTCTACGAGCCGCTCGATGTCCTCGACCCCGCCCAAGACCGGGATACCTTCTATCTGTCCGCCGCGCAGTTGCGTGATCGCGGCCGGGTCCGCGGCGACGAAGCCTACCGGCTCGAGATCCGCGTCCGGCGTGCGCCAGAGCTGGCGGGCGAGTGTGACCCCCGCCTCACCCGCGCCGACGATGAGGGCCCGGTTCCTCTGACCCACCTCCCGCAACGACAGCTCGTAGAACACCCGCGGGTAGAGCCGCACGGCCACGAGCTGCACGTAGGCGAGCACCGACCCGACCGGGATGACCCACAACGGGACGGGGTTGAAGCCAAGCATCCCGAAGCCGTAGGGTCCCACCGCGAAGTCCACCAACAGTAGGACGCCCGTCGCGATGAACGTCGCGCTCGCGACGCGCACCCCCTGGTACACCCCCGTATAGCGCAGGACGTTCCGGTACACCCCGCTCTCGAAGAGCAGCGCGACGAACACGACCGCGGACAGCGCCCCGAACGGCCAGAAGCTGGGCCACCACTCCTCAGGCACTCGCCCGTCGAATCGGAAGAGCAGGGCCACGAGGAACGATTCGAGCACTATCGACGCGTCCACGAGCATGGCCCCCGCGCGCCGCACAGCGGGCGACGCAGGGCTGACTAAACCCCTCAACCTGCCCAGTACAAACGTTAGAAGCCTTAGGCGCATCACCCGTATTCTATGAACGCCAGCCGGGTAAGTCTACCAGTGCTTTCGTGCCGCAAGCCGCGGCAGACTTCTATGACAACTCATCGAGGGTCCTGACGAGGGCGGAGACGACGTACTCGGCGTCGGTCTCGGGGAGCGCGTTGTGGAACGGTAGGGCCATAGTCCTCCTCGAGGCCTCCTCGGTCACGGGGAACATCCCTTCGGAGTAGCCGAACGCCTCTCGCATGTACGGCTGGGTGTGGACCGGGGCGAAGTACCCGCGGCTCGGCACTCCCTTCTCCGCCAAGCGCCTCATTACGTTGTAACGCTCGAATCCCCTTTGAAGCTCTACCACGTACACGAAAAAGCTCATCTTCACGTCTGGCCGCACGACGGGGGTACGGATGCGGGGTTCGTCGGCGAGCAGCGTGTCGTAGGTGGCGGCGACGCGAGCGCGCTTGGCCACGAACTCGTCTATGCGGCGGAGCTGGGAGACGCCTAAAGCGCCGGAGAGCTCGTCCATCCGGTAGTTGAAGCCGAGCCGGGCATGTTCGAGCCAGGGACTCATCTCGTCGCGCCCCTGGTTGGCCATGCTCCGACACAGGTCGGCCACGTCGCCCCGATTCGTAACGATCATGCCCCCCTCCCCGGTGGTAATCTGCTTGTTGGGGTAGAAGGCTAATACCCCGCCCGCGCCGAACGGGCCAGTCTTGCGGCCCTTGTACTCCGATCCCATGCTCTCGCACGAGTCAGAGATGATCTCCAGGCCGTGCCGTTCGGCGACCTCCTCTATGGCGTCCCAATCCGCCGGATGGCCAAAGACGTCCACCGCGAGAATGGCCTTCGTGGCCGGGGTGATCACATCCTCTATCAGCACGGGGTCGAGGTTGTAGGTACCGGGCTCGATGTCCACGAACACGGGCCTCGCCCCTTCGTAGAGGAAGCAGTTGGTCGAGGCGACGAACGAGAAGGGCGTCGTGATGACCTCGTCCCCGGGTTCCAACCCCACCGCCCTGCACAGGAGGTGCAACCCACTCGTCCCGCTGTTCACCGCAACCGCTTGTCTGGCACCCGCGTACTCGGCTATAAGCCGCTCGAACTCGGCGACTTTGGGCCCGAGGGCGAGCCGACCACTCCGCATCGCCGCCAAAACTGTCTTCTCGTCGGACTCGTCGAGGTCCGGAGCTGACATCGGGATCCAACGCGATTCCAACGTTACCGAACCTCCCGGACCGCGGTCCTGGGCCCGATCTCCTTGGCCGGCACCCCAACGTAGGTTAGCCCCGGCTGCGTGTCTCGCACGACCACCCCGCCCGCCCCGACGGTACACCACTCGCCTAAAGTACGGTTCGGCGTCACGACCGCACCTGCCCCGACGAAGACGCCCTCCCCGAGCGTAACCATCCCAGCCAGCACGGCGCCGGGCGCTACGTGGCAGAAAGCACCAATGTCGTTGTCGTGGTCCACCCGGCAGCCCGTGTTGAGGACCGCATGCCGCCCGACCACCGTGTCGGCCTGTACCACGGTTCCGGCGAAGATCACCGCACCCTCTTCCACGCGCGCCCTCGGAGAAACGGTCGCCGCCGGGTGGACGATCGAGGCCCAGCGAAAGTGCCCGTCGAGCCGCCGGGCGATGTCGCGCCGGGCGGCGTTAGAGCCGACGGCGATCACCACCCGCACGCCCGGCTTAGAGCGTAGCCTTTCGGGTGGACCCAAGTGGGGCAGACCGAAGACCGTGCGATGCGGGTCCCCGTCTGCCGTCCCGAGAACCGTCCATCCGGCGGCCCAACAGGCGTCCACCACGACCTTCGCGTGGCCCCCGGCCCCGATCACTACGAGTTTCAAAGGCGATCCTCCGCGTTCTTCATATCCCGCATACTACTAACGTGGCTGTGTGTCATCAGTGGTGTTATCCGAGCCCGTGAACTTCGGCATCGTCGCGTGCTCGGCTGCCGAGACGCCGCTGCGCTTGAGCACTTTGAGGAGCGTGAGACACAAGATCTTTACGTCGACCCAGAGCGACCAGTTGTCTACGTACCACAGGTCGAGCTCGAACTTCTCCTCCCAGCTTATGGCGTTGCGACCGTTGATCTGGGCCCACCCCGTCACGCCAGGCTTTACCCCATGCCTCCGGGCCTGCTCCAGGTTGTAGAGCGGCAGGTACTCGACTAGGAGCGGCCGCGGCCCCACCAGGCTCATGTCGCCCTTGAGCACGTTGAAGAGTTCGGGCAGCTCGTCCAGGCTGGAGCCGCGCAGGAAACGTCCTAAGCGGGTGAGCCTCTGGTCGTCCGGCAGAAGGCGCCCGAACTCGTCGCGCTCGTCGGTCATCGTACGGAACTTGTACATCCTGAAGATTTTGGCGCCGAGCCCCGGTCGATACTGCACGTACAGCACCGGCCGCCCGTGCAGCCTCCACACGAGGGCGCCGAACACGGCCAGAAGGGGCGAAGCCACGACAAGGCCGAGACCGGCCCCCAGCACATCGAAGAGGCGCTTACCCCTTCTCACGACCACCCCGCGCGACCAACTCTCTCTTCCCTGTAGAACCTCAACCATCCCTCCCAGACCTTCTCGTTCGAGAAATCCTTCAGCACACGTTCCCTGGCAGCCGCGCCCATCCTTGCCCGCAGAGCCTCATCGCCCAGCAGCCGCATGAGGGCCTTCGCCAGCGCGCCGCTGTCCCCCCGTGGTACTAAAAGCCCGGTCGTGCCATCGACCACCGCATCCACCGTGCCCGTCACCTCGAAGCCGACAACGGGCACCCCGGCCACCCCGGCTTCGAGCGGTGCGTTCGGGAAGCCTTCCCGGTGCGACGGGAATGCGAGGACGTCCATGAGATGGTAGTAGGGGGCCGTGTCAGGCACGACACCGGGCCATATCATCCGCGGGTGATTCTCCAGCTTCCTAGCGTAGGCCGAGGGGATTGGGTCCCCCTCTTCGAGCCATCCCAGCAGCAGGAACCACGTCTCGGGGAAGACCTTTAACACCTCTTCAGAAGCAGCGAGCAGCTCCATGATGCCCTTGTCCCGCGTGAAGCGGCCGACGAAACCCACGACGGGCACGCCGCGCGGGAGCCTTAGCCTCTCGCGTAGCACCTCGGAGGAGCGGAGGTTCTCCTCAGTGGGCAGGAAACGTTTGGCGTCAACGCCGTTGCCGGAGCCTCCACCGAGCATCACGACCTTCGAAGCGGGCGCCAGGTCACGATCGACGTATGCCTGGCGAAGGCTCTCGCTAACGCTCACCACTCGGGCGGCGCAGGCCGAGGTGATTCGTTCGGTGAGGGTCGTGATCCAGCGCTTGACCCCTCCCAAAGTCTCGAGGCGCAGGCCGCGCAGGGTGTAGACGCGGACCGGTACCCGGGCCGCCTTCGCCGCAAGCATCCCGAGCAGGCCTGCCTTGGGCGTGGAGGCGTTCACTATGTCCGGTCTAAGCTCCCGCAGGATCTTGAATAGCTTCCAGAGCGAGGCCAGATCCTGTAGCGGGCTGATCTCACGCCGCATCGAAACCTTGAGCACGTCAACACCTTCCGCGGCGGCCACCGCCTCGATCTCCTCGCCGGGTGAGGTTACGACGACGACCTCCATACCACCATGCTCTTGCATGTACCGCAGCTGGCCACGCAGCAACGCGAGCGCGCTCAATGGCACGGTAACTACGTAGACGAGCTTCGGCTTTTTAGGGATATTTACGTACACAAGGACAATCTAGCAGACAGCGCACGAGGAGACTGCCCCACTCAGGGACCTCTGGCGTCCCGGTTCTTAGCGTACCAGCCGACGGCCTCGGAGAGCCCCCTTTCTACGGAGTGGGTCGGGGTATAGCCTAGAAGCCGGGCCGCCTTGCTTATGTCCGCCAGCGAGCGACGCACGTCGCCCGGACGGAACGGCCCGTAAAGCGGTTCGAGGTCGGCCACCCCGGAGAGGTCGGGCCTGACGCGTACGAGGTTGTCGCGGATGAGGACGTAGAGTTCGTTTAGAGTGGTGCTCGCGCCGTAGGCGACGTTGTAGACCTGGCCTAACGCGTCCTCGTTCTCCACGGTCGCGGCGAGCAAGTTGGCCTGCACCGCGTTGTCTATGTAGCAGAAGTCCCGGCTGGTCTCGCCGTCGCCATTGATGACGCAGCGCCTGCCGCGGAGCAAGTTGCCCGTCCACTTTGGGATCACGGCGGCGTAAGGCCCGTCGGGGTCTTGGCGCCGCCCGAACACGTTGAAGTAGCGCAGGCCAATAACCGTTATCCCATAGGTCCGCGCGAAAACCCCAGCATAGAGCTCGTTGACGTACTTGGTCACCGCGTAGGGTGAGAGGGGTTCGCCGATCCCGTCCTCTATCTTCGGCAGACCTGAGTGATCGCCATATGTGGAGCTCGAGGCAGCGTAGACGAAGCGTCCGGCTCCGGCGTCGTGCGCGGCTACGAGCATGTTCAGAAAGCCGGTGACGTTGCTCTCGTTGGTTGCGATGGGGTCCTTGATGGAGCGCGGCACGGACCCGAGGGCGGCTTGGTGCAGCACGCAGTCTATCCCCTCGCAGGCCCGGCGGCAGTCCTTTAGGCTCCGAACGTCTCCCTCGATGAACGCAAAGCGGTCCCACCTTTCGCCGGAGCCGCCTTCCCGTACCTGATCCAGGTTGTGCCAGCGACCCGTGGAGAGGTTGTCCAACCCCACCACCCTCTGGTCCAGATCGAGCAACGCCTCTACCAGGTTGCACCCGATAAACCCCGCCGCCCCGGTGACGAGCCAGGTCCTCGGTTCCTCCCTGAGCCGAGCCTTTGCCTCCTCGTAGACGCCCGCCGACACGGTGTTCACGGGAGCTCCCTCACAAGCGCCAGACTCGCACGCCTCTCTCCAGGAGGCGGTTGGCGTCGAAGACGTCCTTCACGTCCATGAGGACCGGCTTTCCGTCGAACAGGCCCGCCAGGCGCTCGGGGGAGAGGTCGCGGTAGGCGTGGTGCGCCACCGCCACGACGACGGCGGCGGCCGGCTTCAGCTCCCTCCACGACTTGAGGCCGATACCGTACTCGCGCTCGGCCTCGGCGGGATCCGCCAGCTCGTCGTGCACCTGGACCTCGACGCCATAGTCCTCGAGCTCGCGTACGATGTCCACAGCCTTCGAGTTGCGCAGGTCCGACACATCTGCCTTGAAGGTCAAGCCGAGTACCGTTACGGTGCTCCCCAGAACGTTGCGGCCGGCTTTGATCATCTCCTTTATCGTCCGCTGCGCTACGAACTTCCCCATACTGTCGTTGATGCGCCGTCCGGCCAGTATGACCTGCGGAAGGTAGCCTAGCCGCTCGGCCTTGTGCGTCAGGTAGTACGGGTCGACCCTGATGCAGTGCCCGCCGACGAGCCCCGGCTCGTACTTGTGGAAGTTCCACTTGGTGCCGGCCGCCTCCAGCACCTCTCTGGTGTCCACGTCCATCCGGTCGAAGATCAAGGCCAGCTCGTTCATGAGCGCTATGTTCAGGTCCCTTTGGATGTTCTCGATAACCTTGGCCGCCTCGGCGGTCTTGATGCTGGACGCGCGATGCACGCCGGCCTTTACCACAGACCCGTACATCCGCGCGATAACCTCCAGTGTCTCCTCGTCCTGCCCCGAGACGACCTTGATGATCCTGTCGAAAGTACGCTCTTTGTCGCCCGGATTAATCCGCTCCGGGCTGTAGCCTACCTTGAAGTCGGCGCCGCACTTGAGACCGGACGCCCGCTCCAGTATGGGCACGCACTCTTCCTCCGTGGCCCCCGGATAGACCGTTGACTCGTACACCACGATATCATCGGGCTTCAGCGCCTTGCCGACGGTCTTCGACGTCCTCAGAAGCGGGCTCAGGTCCGGCTGGTTGGCAACGTCTATCGGGGTCGGTACGGCGACCACGTGGAAGTTGGCCCGTCTGAGGTCCTCAACCTTGTCCGTGAAGAGGACGTCGGTCGCCTTCAGCCGTTCCGGGGCCACCTCACGGGTACGGTCGAAGCCGCTCTCAAGCTCGCGTATCCGGTCGGCGTTGACGTCGAAACCAACAGTTCTGTAAGCCCTACCGAAGGCGAGGGCGACCGGCAGGCCCACGTAACCGAGTCCTACCACCGAGACGGTGCGATGCCCGTCAAGCATCGCTACAAACCTCGCGGGCAATACCAGAACGGGTTTTTCCCCGGCTCATCGGGTCTCCTCCAGCCACACCTGAACGTCAGCACGCCCCACAGGTAGTACTGCCGGTTGCGCTTTCCGGACAGGTGCTCGGTTCGCTACTTTCGGATCGGGCGCGGGTTGTAAAAGCCTTTCTGACGGAGGAGTCGATGCCCTTGCCTCCCTTGAGCTCATCCTTTAGCCCCGTCCGAAGCCCCTGTAGAGGAGGCCCGCGGCGGCGGCCCTAGGGTCGTAGGTGTTGCGGCCGTCCACGAGCAGCTTCGGGGGCTCCATGAGCGCGGCAGCCCAGCCGAGATCCAGGGCGCGCACCTCCTCCCACTCCGTGACCACGACCGCCCCGTGTGTCCCCGAGAGGGCCTTGTAAGGATCGAAAACGACCTTGATGCCCGGCGAAAGCCCGGCGACCTTCTTGCCTGCCACCGAGCCGTAGCCGACCACCCGGGCGCCCAAGGTGTCGATGGCGCGGGCTAATGCCCCCGTGACGAGCCCCACCTAACCCGCCCCGATGACCCCGACGCTAAACTCTTCAGCCAAAACCTCGCCTCCAAAACCCGTGTCTCGGACCACCCGTGGTATGCAACCCGAAACTCCATCCTCTTCAACCGTATAGCTTACAAGAAAAAGCGGGACGACGGCGATACAACCGGTGATCAACCGTGGCAGTTGTATCGGAGGAGTAGCCCGAATGCATAGACGCCAGAACTAAAGTTTTCGCGGGGCCACTTTCTCTGCCTGGATCAGCCGCTGCAGCCATTCCACCTCGGTTCGAAGCCCTACAGGTAAGGTAGCGCGTGGCTCGTACCCCAGCCATCTCTCGGCGCGAGAGAGATCAGCCTCCGTGCGATCCACGTCGCCCCTCTGCGTACCGGACCGTTGCAGACGGACCCGCTTCCCGGTTAGATCCTCCGCCAGCGAAATCGCCTCGTTCAAGGTCGCCCGGGCACCTCCTCCGACGTTGATTGGCTCTCCAAGAAACGGAGAGGAATTCTCCTTAGCCTCCGTGAACAGGGCGGCCAGATTGGCCTGGACCACGTCGGTTATGTAGGTAAAACTCCGAGATTGACTGCCGTCGCCGTACAGGGGAAAAGGCTCGTCCAGCAGGAGGCCACGGACGAGCCGGTGGAAAGCCATGTCGGGCCGCTGGCGCGGGCCGTAGACCGTAAAGTACCGGAGCGCCACGGTGGGCACCCCATAGTTGAGGTAATAAAGTCTCGTCAGGTGTTCGGCGGCGAGCTTCGTGACGCCATAGGGCGAGACGGGGAGGGTGGGGCCGTCTTCGCGGAGGGGGAATACGTCGGTCTGACCATAGACGGACGAGGAGGAAGCAAAGACGAACCGTCGGATGGAAACCTCCCTGGCCGCTTCAAGTAGCCGCTGCGTCGCCAGAATGTTGTGCTGAGTGTAACCCTCAAACTGCCTGCCCCAGCTGCTCCGCACCCCCGCCTGCGCGGCCTGGTGGCTGACGAACGGGTATTCGCTTAACCACTCCCAGAGCAACTCAGCTCTTACCTTGGAGATGTCCGCTTCGACAAAGCGAAACGATGTCCATTCCTTGAGCTGTCTCAGGTTTGCTTCCTTATAATGTCGGGGGTAAAAGTCCACGAAACAGTCGACCCCCAGCACCTCGTGGCCGCCCCGAAGTAGGGCTTCGGAGACCCAGGAACCTATAAAACCCGCGCAACCCGTGACGAGTACCCGCAAAAATCGATCACCTTTTGCTAAATCACCAGGGCTGTCCTTAAGGACCTTCGCGCCCGGTTCAACTCTTGTTCTCCTCCAGCCACGCCTGGAACATTAGCACGTCCCACAGAGGGTATTGCCAGTTGCGCTTTCCAGACAGGTGCTCGGCCCACTTCTCCCGGATCGGACGCGGATGGAAAAATCCTTCTCGCCGCAGACGCCTCTCGTCGAGCAAGGCCTCCGCCCACCCACGCAAGGGCTTGCGCAGCCAGGCATCGATCGGCACCCCGAAGCCCATCTTGGGGCGTTCGATCAGCTTTTTGGGCACGTACTGGTTGAGGACCTGCCGGAGGAGCCACTTGCTCTTGCCGTCTTTGATCTTCATGCCCAACGGAACCCGCCAGGCGAACTCCACCAGCCGGTGGTCGAGGAACGGCACCCGCCCCTCCAGGCTTACGCCCATGCTGGCCCGGTCCACCTTGACCAGTATGTCGTCGGGGAGATAGGTTACTGTATCCAGGTACATCATCCGCTGGGTAAGATCCGGCAGGTCCGCCCACCAACCAGGATCGGTCAGGGTCACGAGCGGTTCGGACCCTCCGATGACCACAGAATCGGGGCGCTTCCAGAGGGAGACCAAGTTTAGATACATAGCTTCGGGGTTCTTAACGGTCAGGACCTCGGCCAGCTTATGCAGCTTGTCGCCAGGGATACGCTGGCGCGCCTTGGTAGGCAGGACCGGCCCCAGCTTCTTGAAGGCCCGGTCCCACCCCTGCGGCGAGACTGCCGTCAGGGCCTCGGCGAGGGCGCCACGGAGCCCCGGCGGCATCCACCCGACCTTACCCCAGATGCTCTCCACCCAGAAGTAGCGGTTGTAGCCGGCGAACAGCTCGTCCCCACCGTCCCCGGAGAGGCTCACGGTGACGTGCCTCCGGGCGAGTTGCGAGACGAGGTAGGTCGGGATTTGCGAGGGATCGGAGAAGGGTTCATCGTAAAGAGTAGGCAGCTTGGGGATGACCGACATGGCCTCCTCCGGCGTCACGTAGAGCTCTGTGTGCTCGGTACCCAAGTGCCGGGCCACCGCTTTCGCGTGTTCGGCCTCACTGTACTCTTCCTCGTAAAAGCCGATGGAGAAGGTCCTAACCGGCCGGTCGCTCTGAGACTGCATCGCCGCCACGACAGCGGAGGAATCTATGCCGCCGGAGAGGAACGCCCCGAGCGGGACATCGGCGACCATCCGCATCCTGACGGAGTCGCGGAGCATGCCGTCGAGCTCGTCCACAGCCTCGGTATCCGACCCGCTGAAGGGATTCGTCACGCCGCGCTCGGCGGCCTCCTTCGCGGACCAGTAGGGAACAGGACCAGAGACGTTGCCCGCTTCGTCTATAGTCAGCCGTGTGCCGGGGGATAGTTTGCTGATGCCCTCGTAGATCGTGTAGGGGGCAGGGATGTATTGGTAGCGCAGGTAGAGCGCTAGGGCGTTGCGGGAGATCTCACCCCTAAAGGTAGGATGGACTTTGAGCGCCTTCAACTCCGAGCTGAACAGGAAGGTCTCACCCATCCAGCCGTAGTACAACGGCTTCTCGCCGAGCCGGTCGCGGGCGAGGTATAGGGAACGCTCTTCTCGGTCCCAAAGCGCGAAGGCGAACATGCCGTTGAAGCGCTCGAGCGCTCCTTCGAGCTCCCACTCGGTGAAGGCAGCGAGCATCACTTCCGTGTCCGAGTGGCCCCGGAAGGGATGCCCGAGCCCCTCCAGCTCCTCGCGCAGCGCCCAGAAGTTATAGATCTCGCCGTTGAACGCCAACACGTAGCGGCCCGAGGCGGAGTGCATGGGCTGGTGCCCCTCGGGGGAGAGATCCACGATGGCCAGCCGCCGGTTCCCTAGCGCGACGCCGGACCGGGTGTCCTCCCATACCCCCCCATCGTCGGGTCCTCGATGGATGAGGGTGTCCGTCATACGACGGATCGTCCGCCCCGCCTCTTCCCTCGTCCCTTGCGGACTCAAGAAACCCGCTATCCCGCACATAAAGCCCTACCAGCCCAGACTTCGAATGTCTTCACCTTTTCTAGGGTTTCTCATACAGAAGGCAGCGTTGTAAAGATGAGTTATACAGGAGTGTAGAGTACTGCCGTCTGCTAGTTGCATGAGAGCTCCGAGTTTGGCCCCACCGGTCCCTTTGCCGGCGATCAGCAGGTCGATCTTGGCCCTGACAAACGCTCCTGTCTCGACCTCACACGACTCAAAGTAGTACCTCGAGACGGAACCTACCTCGTTCATGAAACGGTAATACATTTCCTCTCGTAGATGCCGATCCAAGTTAATGGCTGTCTCTAAAGCTGATAGTCCCTTCCTACTTTCCTTCCCCTTGAACAGACCTAAAGCAGCATATAGTTGCAGGTATCTTACGCGCAGAATGCCGGGTGGAAGCCAATGGGCAAAGGGAATCTTGTAATGTCCTTCGATCGGGTAGGTAGCTAAGGGAAAGTTGATCAAAAGAACCCCACCTGGCTTGAGAACCCTCGCGCATTCGAACATCATCTTGTCGAAGAATCGGACGTGCTCGAAAACCTGGTTAGCGTAAACGACGTCGAAAGCATTGTCATCAAAGGGTATCTCTCGTTCTGACTTCGTTACCTTGATGTGCTCGTCATATGAGTCGCCGAAGTACGGGACCAGCCGCTTTCGGCGAGCTTCATCGTAAATATCTTCGTACTGAGCAAGGTCGTACCCGTACAGGTCGTAGCCATAATCGAAAAGGTATTCAAGAACCTTGCCGTCCCCACAACCAACATCGAGTACAGCTATCCGTCGACCGCCGGCGATCTCTTGGAGTCTCCTAGCGATATACAGCGTCGTAGCCGAGTTCCATTGTTTATCGGCTGCTTCTATCATCTAAGCGTTTGTCTCCCAGACCCTTTTCTGTGTTGCCACAGCCAGCAAAGCAGATAAACAAGTCATTTTCAAGAAACGGATCCGACAACGATCAAGCAACGGCTGCTCGACGCGACCTCGCTTTGCTTCTACGTCATCTGAACCGCTATAAATCGGCGTACGCCTGAGCGGCGTTGGTAGCGGTACTTCCGAAGTTCAAAAGACTCAGTTATGCCCCCATCTGCTTTCTGTAACCCAGCGCACACCAGTAAGGCGCATGGTCGCTAAAGACGATCTTTTCCAAACCAGCACGTTCCATCATTCGGCGGATCTCGTCTTTGGTAAACCTCTTCTCCAGCGTCGTGCCGAACCGATCCAACGCATCAGTACGCAAAATGTAGAGACCTTTATGCCTGTAAAAAGAGAGCGGAACGGAATCAACGTTAAAGCCTAGCTTTTCCAGCAGCAAAGAGAACCGGGAGAGTGGCAGGTAAACGGTTAAGGCAATACCCTGGCTAAGCAAGTGCCTGACTGGATAGGGTGTCCGTGATACCAGAAACCGGCCGATCTCACTGGTTCGCCACACCAACCTGTACCACCAAGGTCTGTTATCAAACTTATAGTAAAGGTAGAGTAGAAGAGGTGCGCCCTTTTTTAGCTTGGATACGCAAGACTTCATCCCCCTCTCAGTATCGGGGACGTGGTGTAACACACCAAGAGAATAGCCAAAATCAGCCGAGTCGTTGTCTAAGGGGATGTCTTCGACCCCTGCTAGATGGAAGTGGCAGTTGTGCTGATCCTTCAGGTTTCTCTTGGCAACATCCAGAGCGGCAGTACTGGGGTCTATACAGTGCAGCTCGCCGACCCTTGGCGCTACCAACCTCGCCCACCGGCCGCTGCCGCATCCAAGATCAAAACCAACAGCGCCCTCCGGTAGTGATTGCCAGGGGAAGATGGAGAAGTATGCATCGAATATATCCTCCCGGTCTTCTCGAGAGAGGCCGGACTGGTCGAATCTGCTCCACTCTTCGCCGAATCCTTCGACGACTTCTCGGTCGAGGTTAAACCCCATACAACTGCTCTTTGTAGATGCTCTCGTACTGCTGAACTATTCTCTCGATCGAGAATTGCTCCTTGACCCGCTGACGAGCTCTCATGCCCAGTTCACGCCGAACTGCGGTTTCCATATCCACTAACTCCTGCCATGCGGCACACAACGCTTCCGAGTTTCGCGGCGGCACTACTCGCCCAGCTTCTCCAACAACCCACGCCGAGTCCCCCACATCCGTTACCACGCAGGGCACGCCACAGGACATTGCCTCACCAACAACGTTCGGGAACCCTTCATCGTAGGCCGACGAAGAAGAAGCGATGTCTAGAGCCGCCGTAAGGCGAGCCATATCGTGACGTTCACCGAGCAAATGTACTCGCTCAACGATCCCCAAACTACGAACCAGCTCACCAAGAGCCCGGTTATCCCAGGCAACCCCCCTGCCGGAAAGAACAAAATGAACGTCCGGATGGCTTTTTAGCAACAACGCGGCGGCCCGAAGAAAGTTGGCGTGGTCTTTCATAGGACTGTAACGACCGGCAAGGCCGATCAGGACAGTATTTCCAGCGACGCCCAACTCAAGGCGAACATCGCTACGAGCTTCCATCGAGGGCGTGAATAGTTCTGTATCAAATCCGTTAGGCACTATTAAAGTCTTGTCCGCCCGGTATCCGAAGCCTGTATATTGAGCGGCACCTATCTTAGAGTTGTAGAGTATCTTCGCGGGCAAACCTGACAGTCGAGCGCCCAGTTTGATGACGATCTTGGACGTCGTCTTCTCATGATCTAAAGAATAAAGCGTCCGGCGTACGTTCCACGAAACGGGCACGGCACCCGGCACAAAGGCGCCCGCTAGCTGGGCGGCCAGGTTTCCGTGAGACATCCAGCCTTGAATAAGATCAGGCCTAAGCCATCGTACTAAACGGATTAGACGCCAGATCGCGGCCGGTGTTGGGGCCCCGGGTTCCATGCCCAAAGTATAGACAGGGATACCTAGGCCCTCGATGTGAGCACCTAGTGCACCCCGGCCCATCAAAGAGATCACGATCGGCTTGAACTTTTCCCTACTCGTTCTAGACAGCAGCTTATAAAGCATCATTTCGGCTCCACCAATGGCGAGGTTGTTGATGACGTGCAGGACTTTTGCGGGCTCGATAGCCACAGCACGCTCAGCAGGTCGAGGGACATTCTCAACTCTCAAACCAGCACTCCAAGCGCCCAGATCCTAACGGTAGGTCAGCTGTAGCCGATAACATTACCGTAGCTTCAAGGCCGCCTCGTCTGCAGGCAGGAGCAGTTCGTAAGGCATCTTCTCCACGTCGTCGGTAGAGGTGTTGGCGAATAGGATTTCCACGGGACATATACGTCAGAACATCCGAGAAAGTCCAAGTGCCGTAGTAGAACAAGGCAATATACACGACAGGTATGGAGACTCTTATGCTGGTTACGATCAACGCCACGAGGAAAGGTAGATCCCGTCTACAGACCCAGAGCCCTGACAGCCAAACGGTAAAGGCAACCAAGAGGAGATCGTCGGTTAAGCCTTGGGCCATATCGCTTTCTCCGTCTGCTCGGTCATCTGCCCGACGCTGAAGTTCTCCTCGACGCGCAGCCTTGCCTTTAGGGCCATCTCGCTTCTGTCTCTCGCTAGAGATACCTTCCACCCCGTCGCCAGGGCTTCGGGATTCTTGGGTGGCACCGCTACACCGGTCTCTCCTACGATCCAGGCGGAATCTCCCACGTCCGTCACCACGGAGGGCACCCCGCAGGCCATAGCTTCGCCAACTACGTTGGGGAACCCCTCCCCATAGGAAGAAGAAGTAGCAATGTCTAACGCGTTGTACGCGGCGGGCATATCTCCGCGCGCACCTGCCCAAATGAGACGCTGGCCCAAACCTAACTCTTCGCCCAGCGCGTGCAGCTCTCGCTGGTAACCTACAGGCCCCTCACCTACGCAGACAAAGCGCACATCCTGCCGCTCTTGCAACAGCATCGCTGCTGCCTTAAGAAAGGTCGGATGGTCTTTCATCGGGTGCAGCCGTCCCACCATACCGATGAGCTTCTCGTTCTCCGTTACCTCCCATTCTGCGCGAACTCGCCTTCGTGCCTCTGAATCAGGACGAAACCGTTTAGCATCAATCCCATTGGGGATAACCACCATCTTGTTCTTTGGGAAACCGTTAGCCGCGGCGTGATCCAAGCCGGCACGAGAATTCACTATGATCAGGTCGGCAAAACGCGACAGCCGACGCTCCGCTTCGTAATGCAAGCCCGCAAGCCAATCGTAACGAGTGAAGTCTAGGTACGAGCCACGAACCCCCCAGATCATGCGGATACGCGGGAAGAACGGCTTTAAGAGCACCGTAAGGATATTAGGGGTGCCGAAAAAACCATATAGGGTATCCGGCTTCTCTTCATACATAAACCGGACTAAACGAAAAAGGAACCCGGCGACATCCCATCGGCCCCGTTTGCCCAGCTCCCGCACCTTCACCCCGGCGTCGCGCAACTCCTTCTCTAGCGGTCCCCCAGAGTAGAAGACTGCGACCAGCACGGAATGTCGGCGTTTGTGCAACCCTTTAGCAAGAGCAACAAGCTGGCGTTCGGAGCCGCCGTAAGCGAGGGAGCGGATAAAGAGAGTAATCTTCACCACTGGATCTTTGCGGTCCTCACGGCGCTATCAGCGCTTGGTAAAAACGAACTCGTTATTTCCCTGCTTTCTCCCGACGGTTATTAGCTTATCCAGCACGAATCCCCTGTCCCGGTAGAACTCGAAGACCTCCTCTGGCTTTGCGACCTCGAAGGGGTACCCGCCCAGCCAGTCGCGCCAGTCGTGCACCATAGACATGCCCCTGGACCTCTTGTACTCAACGTAGCGGGCCACCGGGTTCCGGCGCCTGACGAGGTCCGTGGCCAGCGCCCCGAAGACGAAATAGGGGACGAAGAGCGCCCAGGCGAAGATTCTACCCGGTGTCCCCGACAAGTAGAGCCGCTTGATCCTGAGCCAGAGCTTGGAGATGGCGCCCTGATCGTTGTAGATCGCGATGAACAACCGCCCCCCGTCCGCCACCGGCAGGCCAGCGTAGTCCAGCGCTCGCCACATGTCTCCCGTCATCATAAGCACGCCCCACGAGTAGACGATGTCGAACTTGCCCAAGGATTCCAGATAGTCTCTATCCAGCACGCTGCCTTCTTCGACCGTCCAGTCGCTATCCTCGGGGAAGTAGCGGCGCTTGAGCTCGCGGGTACTCGCCACCGACTGCGGGTCGTAGTCAAAGGAGTGCACGCGAGCGCCCAACCGCCGGGCCGCCAGGCTGAAGAGTCCGCTCCCCGAGCCGATGTCCAGGAA
>JALZEL010000084.1 GCA_030862075.1 Actinomycetota bacterium
GGGCCGTTACCCGCGCCAGGAGGTTCGGATCATCGAAGCGTTCTCCTTCCGCGCTGCGGCCCGGAAAGTCGAGGCCCCGCTGGGCGGCTTGATCCCGCAGTTCCCGGCCGAACTCCACACGCTCTTCGGGGGACATGCGGGTGAAGGTGTCGCGGGCCGAGAGTTGATAGTCCTCTTCCGAGAGGTTGGGTGCAACTTCCCTGTAGCGGTTTATCACTTCTTCGTCGGAGATACCTTCGTGCGGCGCCACCTCGTCGTAGCGGTTCGCGAAGTCACGGTACTCTTCCCGGCGGTCACTGTCTATGAAGTCTCTCAAAGAGCCCACTCACTTCCTCCTTTTCGTCTCTTGACGGGAATGTTCCCTGGGTGGGAGGATGTCAATCGCGCGGCACGGCGCGTAGGAGATTCCCGCCACGCCGAGCGGTCTTGACCGGCCCCCTTTCGGTGGTTAAATTTGCGTCTAAGCGAAAGGTGTTCGAGTTTGTATTTGGGGACGCACGGGCTGACGGCGTAAAACTGCAGCCTTAGGGAAAGGAGAGGGATGGCAGCATCCGAGTCTCAAGCGAGCGCAGCGCAACAATCCGGGCAGCTAAGGCGAGCCATCGGTCCGACGCTGCTGTTGTTCTTTATCGTCGGCGACATGGTGGGGGGTGGAATCTACGCGCTCGTCGGCCAGGTCGGGGGAGCGACGGGCGGCGCCATTTGGAGCGCCTTTTTGCTCGCCTTGATCCTGGCCATCTTCACCGCGTTCGCCTACGCCGAGCTCGTGACCAAGTACCCTCAAGCGGGGGGAGCAGCCACCTACACCCACCGCGCGTTCAAGACGCCCTTCTTGAGCTTCATGGTGGCCTTCGCGGTGGCCTTGTCCGGCATAACGTCGGCGTCCGCCCTCTCCATAGCGTTCAGCGGCGATTACCTGTCACAGTTCGTCACGGTGCCGAGGTTGCTCGCCGCGCTGGGGGTTATGCTGTTGCTAGCCTTGATCAACTTCATCGGTATCTCGGAATCGGTCAGGCTCAACGCGGCCTTCACCATCGTTGAGCTCTTCGGATTGTTGCTGATCGTCTTGATCGGGATCGTGACGCTCTCCAGCGGGCTAGGAGACCCCAGCAGGGCCTTCGAGTTCGAGGGGGGGACGAGCGTCCCCATAGCCATTCTGGCCGGGGCGGCGCTGGCGTTCTACGCTCTGATCGGCTTCGAGGACTCGGTCAACGTCGCCGAGGAGACCCAGAACCCGGTCAGGACCTATCCCCGCATCCTCTTCGGCGGGCTGCTGTTGACGGGCTTCATCTACCTGCTCGTCACCATCATCGCCTCGATGGTTGTGCCCACGGACCAGCTCGCGGGGTCTGGCGGGCCCCTGCTGGAGGTGGTGTCGGAAGGAACCCTGGGAGTCCCGTTGTGGGTGTTCTCCGCCATAGCGCTCCTGGCGCTCATCAACGGCGCTCTGATAAACATGATCATGGCTTCTCGTTTGGTCTACGGGATGGGCGAGGAGGGGGTCATGCCCTCCGTGTTCAGCAGGGTTCACCTCGTGCGACGGACACCTTGGGTGGCGATCATTTTCACCACCCTGATCGCGCTGGGCCTGATCTCGACCGGCAACCTCGAGACCCTGGCGAGCACCACGGTCGTGCTGCTCCTCTTAGTCTTCATAGTCGTGAACGTCGCCGTCCTCGTCCTGCGACGAGACCGGGTAGAGCACGACCACTTCCGCGCCCCGAGCGTGTTCCCCATCCTCGGTATCCTGGTCTCCATCGGCTTGCTAACCCAGCAGGACGCGAACATCTTCCTGCGCGCGGGGGTGCTTTTGGTGATCGGGGTCGTGCTCTACGGCGTCAACTTTGCGGCTCGCCGCCTCCTGGACAAGAGGAGCCCCGAGGCGGCGCGGTAGTAGCCGGCGGACGGGCGCCCTAAGCCAGGTCGTAGAGCTCTCCGAATTTATCTTCGAGATACCGGAGGTAGGGGACGGTGTCTAGAGAGCGGCCGGTCACGCGCCGGACGAGCTCGTCGGTATAGTAGCGGGAGCCGTGCCGGTGGACGTTCTCGCGGAGCCAGCCTAGTAGGAGCGAGAACTCACCGTTCTCTATCTGAGTGGGGATCTCGGGGTGTGCCTTCAGCGCTTCCTCGAATAACTGGACGGAGAGGACGTTGCCGACGGTGTAGGTTGGGAAGTAGCCGAAGAGCCCGTCCGCCCAGTGGATGTCCTGCAATACACCCTCGGCGGCGTTCTTTGGGCGACGCCGAGATACTCCTCCATCTTGGCGTTCCAGGCGTCAGGGAGGTCCTCGACGGAGAGGCTGTCCTCGATGAGGGCGACCTCGAGCTCGAAGCGCAAGAGGATGTGCAGGTTGTAGGTGACCTCGTCGGCCTCCACCCGGATCTTGGAGGGTGAGAGGACGTT
>JALZEL010000138.1 GCA_030862075.1 Actinomycetota bacterium
ACAAGCACGACCAGGACGATAGGCCGCGCGAAACCTACCTGGAAGAGACCTATTATCACCGGATCCAACCGGAGAAAGGTTTCGCTTTCCAGCGGGTGTATGCCGAAGACCGGTCGCTGGACGAAACATTGACCTTCCACGACGGTGACGTTGTGCTGGTCCCGCGGGGGTATCATACGGTCTCAGCGCCTCCGGGCTACGACCTCTACTACCTGAACGTCATGGCCGGCCCTGTTCGGGAGTGGAAGATCAAGAACGATCCCGACCACGAGTGGGTGAGGGGGTGACCCAGTCTAGCCGACTAGTTAGTGGCCAGAAGGGCGGAGAGCACAAGCACAAGAAGAAAAAGATCGAGAACTTGAGCAGGCGGAGGCATGCAGAGCGAGATAGTCTTGACAAGACTCTTGCCTAGGAGTAGATTGGCCTGTGTAGCCTTGCTACGTAGGGGCGTGGGAAAGGATAGATATCGTGACTAACCTGGGTTTGCTCCAGCTGCAAGTTTCCGTTGACGATTCCTGGTTAGACTACGTCATCATAGGCCTATATTTCCTATTCGTCCTGGGTATAGGGGCGGTGCTGAGGAAGCGGATGCGCACCTCGGAGGACTACTTCCTCTCTGGGCGCTCGCTGCCGAGCTGGGTTACGGGCCTGGCTTTCCTCGGGGCGAACCTGGGGGCTCTGGAGATCTTGGGGATGGGAGCTGGAGCCGCTCAGTATGGGCTAATGACGTCGCACTTCTACTGGATAGGGGCTATCCCCGCTATGGTGTTCGTCGCCCTATTCATGATGCCCTTCTACTACGCGAGCCGGGTAAACTCCGTCCCCGGCTACCTGAAGCTGCGCTACAACGAGGCTACCAGGGGCTTCAACGCGATCCTGTTCGCCATCTTTATGGTCCTCCTCAGCGGCCTCAACATGTACGCGATGGCGATAGTATTCCAGCTGCTTCTGGGGTGGTCGATTACGGCGAGCATCTTGCTCTCGGCAGGGATCACCATGACGTACATACTCCTGGGCGGGCTCTCGTCTTCTATCTACAACGAGGTGCTGCAGTTCTTCCTCATAGTGCTCGGCATCACACCGCTCGTGGTCTTCGCGCTGGTGGCTGCAGGTGGCTGGTCGGGGCTTCAGGAGACGGTGGGCAAGGAAGATTTCTTCCACCTGTGGGCGGATACTGGGAGCACGGGTAACCCTATGGCAGTCCAGTGGTTTGGGATCGTTCTAGGGTTAGGTTTCGTCATGAGCTTCGGCTACTGGTGCACGGACTTCCTAGTGGTCCAGAGGGCGCTGGCGGCGGAGGATCAGGCGGCCGCGCAGCGCACGCCGTTGATCGCGGCCTTCCCCAAGATCCTCTTCGGGATCCTGGCCATCTTTCCGGGCCTCATCGCTCTCAGCCTCTTCCCCCAACTTGGCCAGAGCCCGGGCCTGGAGAATTCCTTCAACATGGCCGTCCCGTATACCATGGCCTATTACTTCCCAACCGGCTTGCTAGGATTGGGGCTGACGGCCTTGCTGGCGTCCTTCATGAGCGGGATGGCGGGGAACGTTACCGCCTTCAACACGGTCTGGACCTACGACATCTACCAATCCTATATACGGCAGAACGCGGACGACCGGCACTACATGAACGTGGGCCGCATCGCTACCGTTGCGGGGGTACTCATCAGCATAGGGACCGCGTACGTAGTGATGGCGTTCGAGAGCATACTCGACTACCTTCAGCTCTTGCACGGGATATTCCTGGCACCACTGTTCGGGGTGTTCTTGCTCGGGATGTTCTGGAGGCGTGCGACGCCTTGGGGCGGGTTCGCGGGGCTCGTCGCGGGGACGGTCGGAGGCTTGGTAATCTGGGGCTTTGAGCTGATGGGGATGCTCACGTACGGCAGTCCGATGGCGGGGAACTTCTGGCGGTCCTGGTGGGCCTGGGTCATCTGTGTTGTGACCATCATAGGCGTCTCGCTACTCACCTCTCGGTCCCGCAAGAGCGACGACGAGCTTCAGAACTTGGTCTGGGGCCTGACAGAGAAGAAGGAGGCCGAAGAGACGGCCTGGTATAAGAAGCCCTGGGTCTTGGCCGTGGCCGCGCTTGCGATCACGGTAGCGCTGAACATAATCTTCTTCTAGAGGGAGGAGCTTGTGGCCGAAAAAAACCTGAGGAGTGCCGAGGAAAGAGTAGAGGAATCCCTGCAAGCCGGAGGCGGTCATGCCCTGGCGATAGGGTTTTATATAGGAGCCATCATACTGATTATCGGCGTGGTGCTGGCCTTGTACGGGCTCTTGGGTCCCGGCGCCCAAGAAACCAAGGCCTTGGGGATAAACATAAACCTGTGGTGGGGGTTGTTCATGGTCGTTTTCAGCTGCGTGGTCCTAGGGGCTAGCTTCGCCTCGCCCCGGCGCCGGGCCGCCCGGAACGCCGCGCGAAGGGACAGCTAAGACTCCTCCTAAAGGGTGCCGATAATCCCCAAGCTGCAGCACGTTCCATACGCTGAGACTACAGCCCTGAGCAGTGGCCGAAGGAGGCCCGGAAAGGCGTGGGCTTCGTGCGCGAGGCTGCAGCCCCGATTTCTAGGGCCTCTTCTCCTGCGCGAAGCCCGAACGGAGATCGGCGGATGCAAAGAGGAAGGTACGGTGGTCTTCGCGGTGCTCGACCATAACGAGGAGGCCGGGTAAATCAAGCTGCGCAGCCTTCTCGCGACCCCCTGTCCGACGTCAATCGCACTGGCATAAGAAATTGGGAGCTCTAGATTTACCGTACTTGAGGAGGGTAGAGGATGAACTTCCCTGGGGGTTTCTTGTGGGGCACCGCGACCGCCGCCTACCAAGTAGAGGGCGCGGCGAGGGAGGACGGGCGCGGTCCTTCCATCTGGGATGCCTTCTCCCACGCTCCCGGCAATGTACTACACGGAGACACCGGCGACATAGCCTGCGACCACTACCACCGTTTCGGGGAGGACCTCGACATCATGGTGAGCCTTGGGGTCCGAGGCTACCGCTTCTCCGTCGCCTGGCCCCGGATACAGCCTGAGGGCAGCGGGCCGACCAACCAGAAGGGCTTCGACTTCTACAAACGGCTCGTTGAGGGCCTGTGGGAGCGCGGCATCGTGCCCATGCTAACGCTCTACCACTGGGACTTGCCGCAGGCCCTGGAGGACAAGGGCGGCTGGACGAGTCGGGAGACGAGCGAGCGGTTCGCCGAGTACGCTGGGATCTTGTACCGAGAGCTTGCCGACGTAGTCCCGTTCTGGATCACCTTGAACGAGCCCTGGGTCTCTGCCTGGCTCGGCTACGGCATAGGCGTCCACGCGCCGGGGCACAAGGACACGGCCAAAGCCCTCTCGGCGACGCATCACCTGCTCCTGGGGCACGGCCTTGCTCTTGAGAGGATGCGCTCTGTGAGACATGAGGACAACCAGCTCGGCATTACCCTCAACCTCTCGCCGGTCCGGGCGTCGAAGGATAGGGCGGCTGACAGGGAGGCCGCCTGCCGGGTGGACGGGCAGGCCAACCGCCTCTACCTCGACCCCCTCTTCCATGGCGGTTACCCAGAAGATGTGCTCGATCACTACTCTTCAAGGAGCAACTTCTCCTTTGTCCAGGACGGCGACCTTGAGGCCATCTCAGCTCCCCTGGACTTCCTCGGCGTCAACTACTACAGGCGTCAAACGGTGCGCCACGATGAGGCCGGGACCGACACCGTCTTCTCCAGCGTCCGGGCGAGGGTCGTGATTCCCCACGCCGCCGAAAGAACAGCAATGGGCTGGCCTGTGGAGGCGGACGGGCTCCTCGAGCTTCTATTGCGCCTGGACCGCGAGTACACGAAGCTCCCCCTCTACATAACCGAGAACGGAGCTGCCTTCCACGATTACGCCGACCCCGAGGGCGGCGTAGACGATGAGGAGCGCGTCACCTTTCTGGAGGCGCACTTCCGGGCGGCACGCGAGGCCATAGAGCGGGGCGTGAACCTCAAGGGCTACTTCGTCTGGTCGCTACTCGACAACTTTGAGTGGGCGGAGGGGTACTCGAAGCGGTTTGGCATAGTCTACGTGGACTACCCGACGCAGCGGCGCATAACGAAGA
>JALZEL010000299.1 GCA_030862075.1 Actinomycetota bacterium
GATCGACGCCGAGCTGGAGGTCAAGTTCCGAGAGGACGCGGTCGACGCTCTCGTCGCCGCGTCGCCGGTTGCCGGCGCCGACCCCTTGGTCGACCGACGCGCCGTCGAGCTCTGGGCCGGTTTCACCCGCTCGCTCGAGCAGCGGGGCATCTCGCCGGAGACCTACCTCACGATGACGGGCCAGTCGCAGGAGCAGGTCCTCGCGCGCATGCGCGCAGAGGCGGAGCGCTCGGTGAAGCGCGAGATCGTTCTCGACGCCGTCGCGGACAAGCTTGCGCTCGACGTCTCGGACGAGGAGATAGAGACGCTGATCCGCGAGCAGGCCGCCGAGACCGGCGACGACCCGGATCAGGCCGTTGCCGCCATGCGCGCGCACGGCGGTTTCGAGCAGCTGCGCGCCGACCTGCGCTTGAAGAAGGCGCTCGACGAGATCGTTGCCGGGGTAAAGCGGATCCCCGCCGATCTCGCGGCCGCGCGAGAGAAACTTTGGACGCCCGAGAAGGAGAAAGGCGGTGCTGGGATGAAGATCTGGACGCCCGAGCAGGAGGAGGCGCGATGAGTCCGTTGATTCCGATGGTCGTCGAGCAAACGTCGCGAGGCGAGCGCGCCTTCGACATCTACTCCCGTCTGCTCAACGAGCGGATCATCTTTCTCGGGACGCCGATCGACGACCAGATCGCGAACCTGATCGTCGCTCAGCTCATCCACCTCGAGTCCGAGGATCCCGACAAGGACATCTCGCTCTACATCAACTGCCCCGGCGGCTCGGTCTACGCGGGCCTCGCGGTCTACGACACGATGCAGTACATCAAGCCGGACGTCCGGACGATCTCGGTCGGGATCGCGATGTCGATGGGGGCGCTCCTACTCGCAGGCGGCGCGCAGGACAAGCGCATGGCGCTGCCGAACTCCAAGATCCTCATCCACCAGGTCTCGAGCGGGTTCCAGGGGCAGGCGACCGACATCGAGATCCAGGCGCGCGAGGTGATCAACATCAAGCGGCGCCTGGAGGAGATCCTCGCCTACCACAGCGGGCAGGCGCTCGACAAGGTCTCCAAGGACATGGAGCGCGACTACTTCATGACTGCCGACGAGGCGAAGGAGTACGGGATCATCGACACGGTCGTCGTCGAGCGCGGCGCCCCGGTGGGCGTGTCCCACTAGCAGCGGAAGCCGATTCGAGGTACAAGGTAGAAGTGGCCCGAGCGACTGACGGCAACGAGCAGCTGCTCTGCAGCTTCTGCGGCAAGAGCCAGCGCCAAGTAAAGAAGCTCATTGCCGGGCCGGGCGTCTACATCTGCGACGAGTGCATCGACCTCTGTAACGAAATCATCGACGAGGAGCTGACGACCCCCGCTCAGCTCGATCTCGACAACCTGCCGCGGCCGAAGGAGATCTACTCGGTCCTGAACGACTACGTCGTCGGGCAGGAGGAAGCGAAGCGCACGCTCTCCGTCGCCGTCTACAACCACTACAAGCGCGTTCGCATGGCGAACGACGACGGCGACGTCGAGCTCCAGAAGTCGAACATCCTTCTGCTCGGCCCCACGGGTTGCGGGAAGACGCTCCTCGCGCAGACCCTCGCTCGGATCCTGAACGTCCCGTTCGCGATCGCCGACGCGACGGCGCTCACCGAGGCAGGCTACGTCGGCGAGGACGTCGAGAACATCCTCCTGAAGCTGATCCAGGCCGCCGACTTCGACGTGAAGAAGGCGGAGACGGGGATCATCTACATAGACGAGATCGACAAGATCGCACGCAAGGCCGACAACCCCTCTATAACCCGCGACGTCTCCGGCGAGGGCGTCCAGCAGGCCTTGCTCAAGATTCTCGAAGGCACGGTCGCCTCGGTGCCGCCCCAAGGGGGGCGCAAGCACCCGCACCAGGATTTCCTCCAGATAAACACGAAGAACGTACTCTTCATCTGTGGGGGGGCGTTCGGGGGCCTCGAAGAGGTGATCCGGCACCGCATCGGCAAGAGGAGCATCGGCTTTTCCGGTGACGTGGACTCGCGACTAGAGGAGGAGCCGGACGAGATACTCCAGCACGCCCAGCCCGAAGACCTCCTCAAGTACGGCCTCATCCCCGAATTCGTGGGACGGTTGCCGGTGATCTCGACTTTAAGGAGCCTCAGCGAGGAGGACTTGGTGCGCATCCTCACCGAGCCGAAGAACGCCCTCGTGAGGCAGTACCGGCAGTTCTTCCGCTACGACAAGGTGGACCTCGCCTTCACCGACGAGGCGCTCCAGATGATCGCGGTGCTCGCCCTGGAGCGGGGGACCGGCGCCAGAGGCCTCCGTAGCATCCTTGAGACAGCTCTCTTGCCGACGATGTATGAGCTGCCGAGCCGGTCGGACGTGGCTAAGTGCGTCGTGGACGCCGACACGGTGCGCGAAGGCGTGCAGCCCACCCTCGTCACCGACTCGGGGCGGTCGAAGTACGCCTACGACGAAGAAGAGACTGCCTAAAGAAGGCCGTCCTTGAGCCAGGCCGAGATCCCCAAAACCTACGACCCTCACGCCGTCGAGGACCGTATCTACGAGGAGTGGGAGCGCTCGGGCGCCTTCGAGGCCGACCCAAACCCCGAGAAGGAACCGTACTGCATCGTCCTGCCCCCACCGAACGTGACGGGCGCTCTGCACATGGGGCATGCCCTCAACGGCACCATTCAGGACACTCTCACCCGGCGGGCACGGATGAAGGGCTACGAAGCGCTCTGGCTACCGGGCGTGGACCACGCCTCGATCGCGCTGCAGAACGTCGTCGAGCGCAGGCTGCTCAAAGAAGAAGGCAAGACTCGCTTCGACCTGGGCCGCGAGGAGTTCGTGGAGAGGTGCCGCGAGTTTGCCCTCGAGTCGCGCTCCCGAATTCTCGGGCAGCTCAAAAGGCTCGGCGCGTCGGTTGATTGGCGCCGCTTGCGGTACACGATGGACGAGCTGTACGTGGACTCGGTGCTGACGGCGTTCATAGAGCTATATACCGCGGGTTTGATCTACCGTGGCAACCGCATCACCAACTGGTGCCCCCGTGACCGCTCCGCTATAAGCGACCTCGAGGTGAGCTACGAGGACGTCGACAGCAGGCTCTATGGCGTCCGCTACCCGTTCGCCGACGGCAAAGGCCCTGGTCCCGACGGCAACGATTACGCCCAGGTCTTCACCACCCGCCCCGAGACGGTCCTGGGCGACGTGGCGCTCGTCGTGAACCCGGACGACGAGCGTTACAAGTACCTCGTCGGGCGGCGCGTCACGGTGCCGTTCGTGAAGCGCGAGGTGGAGGTTCTAGCAGATCCTTACGTGGACCCCGAGTTCGGGACGGGCATCCTCAAGGTCACGCCGGCCCACGACTCGAACGACTTCGAGATCGGGGAACGGCACGACCTCGAGGCGGTGAACGTCCTCAAACCAGACGGCACGATCAACGAGAAAGGCGCGGAGTTCGCGGGGATGACACGCGAGGCGGCGAGGAGGGCCCTCGTGAGACGTCTTGCCGAGGAGGGGTTACTCGGGGAGGTCAAAGAGTACAAGCACCGGCTCGGACACTGCGACCGGTGCGGGGCTGTTATAGAGCCGTGGCTCTCCGAGCAGTGGTGGGTCTCGATGCGGGAGCTCGCCGAGCCCGCGCTTGAGGCTTTGAGAAGCGGGGAGATCACAGTCTACCCCGACTCTTGGCGGCGAGAGGCGATCCGGTGGCTCGAGAATCTGCAGGACTGGAACGTGAGCCGGCAGCTGTGGTGGGGGCAGCGTATCCCGGCGTGGTACGGACCGGACGGGGAGACCGTCGCTGCCAAGGAGTCGCCGGGTGAGGGGTTTGAGCAGGACCCGGACGTACTCGATACATGGTTTTCGTCGGCCCTGTGGCCCTTCGCTACTTTAGGATGGCCGGAAGAAACGGAGGACCTCGAGTACTTCTACCCGACGAGCCTCCTCTCGACGGCACGCGAGATCATGTACCTGTGGGTGGCGCGCATGATCATGACGGGGCTGCGCTTTAAGGGCGAAGTCCCCTTCAGGAAGGTAAACGTCCACTCGATCGTGCTCGCCGAAGACGGGAAGAAGATGAGCAAGTCCAAGGGCAACACAATAGACCCGCTCGACCTCCTCGACGAGTACGGCACCGACGCCGTCCGCTTCGGCCTCCTGTACCAGTCCTCGACCCAGGATTTCTCCTACTCCTACGAGCGGGCGGCTTTGGGCCGCGGCTTCGTCACCAAGCTCTGGAACATGGCCCGCTTCGTCTTCAGCTACCCGGCGGAGGTCGAAGGCCCCAAAGAGGCATCGCCTTCGGACCGTTGGATCATCTCTTCCTTCAACGAAACCGCACAGGAGTACGACCGTCTCCTCGAGGAGTGCGAGTTCTCGGAGGCAATGCGCTTGGTCTACGACTTCGCCTGGCACGACCTTGCAGATTGGTACGTGGAGATCTCCAAGGTCGCGCCCTCGAAGGAGACCCCACGCATCCTGCGAGAGGTCTTCGACGGCACCTTGCGCCTGCTGCACCCGGTCATGCCGTTCGTGACGGAGGAGATGAACCGGGTCTTGGGCGGGGAGGAACTGCTTGTGAGGCAGGAGTTCCCGCGGTTCGATCCTGCTCTGGAGGACGCCGAGGCACGCCGGGTGCTGAAGCGGACGCAGCTCGCGATCTCGGCGGTACGCTCTTTCCGAGCGGACTCCAAGGTCGAGGGAGAGCTCGAAGGGAGGGCGCCCCATGGGGTAGACCTCGAGGTGTTCTCGGCCCTGGCCGGGGTGCGGCCCGTGGAGAATCTCCTGGAAGGGTCGTTCACAGCGGCGCTGCCGGCGGGGGATGTGGTGGTCGAGGTTGCCCTATCGGAGGAATTGAGGCGTGGGGAGATCGAACGCTTGCGCAAGGAGATCTCGCGCGCCGAGGGCGAGGTCAAACGCGCCGAGGGCAAGCTCTCGAACGAGAAGTTCGTCGAACGAGCGCCCGCTCCGGTCGTCGCGGCCGAACGGGAGAAGCTCGACCGCAACGCCGCCCTCCTCAAGACGCTAGAAGCGCGCCTCGAAGAGTACCTGTAGTCAAGGCGCCTCCGTGAGCGCTGTGTCTTACGAAGCCGTCTGCGGGGCGTTGGATCTCCGCCGCCGAGTCTCTCTGGGCTTCGAGCGCATCGAAGCCCTCTTCCATCTCCTCGGCGATCCCCAGCGCTCCTTGCGCGTAGTCCAGGTCGTCGGCACGAACGGTAAGGGCACGACAACCATCGCACTCGCGACCGCCTTGGAAGCTGCGGGCAAGACTACGGGGGCATACCTCTCACCGCACGTCCTCTCCTACACCGAGCGGGTGATACTGCGCGGTAGCTACGTTTCTGAGAAGGAATTCGCCGCCGCGATGAGAGAGGCGATAGAGGTCGCCGACGGTAACGAGGTCCCCGCGACCCAGTTCGAGCTCCTCACAGCAGGGGCCCTAAAAATGTTTCGCGATGCGGGGTTAGAGTGGGCCGTCCTGGAGGCGGGGCTCGGTGCACGCCACGACGCGACCTCCGCCGCGGAGCCCGAAACGGTTGTGCTCACCAACGTTGGCCTCGATCACACAGAGTACCTTGGCGGCACGGTGGAGGAGATAACGGAGGAGAAGCTGGCCTCTTTAAAATCCGGCGCGACCCTCGTCCTCGGCACAGACGATCCTCGGATGGTCGGGGTCGCCCGCGACACCGCTACACGAGTAGGCGCCCGCCTCGTAGAGCACGAAGCTTCGGGAGAGCCGTACCATGGGGCGGGAGAGATCCCTTACCTGGCGCGCAACGAGCGCCTCGGGGTGCGGGTGGCGGAGGTTCTGCTCGGGCGTCCTTTGCGGCGGGACGAGCGGGAGGCGGCGCTAAAGCTTGCTCGGGCGGCGCGACCGCCGGCGCGGTTCGAGGTGCACGAGGTTCGCGGGGCGCCCGTCGTGGTGGATGGTAGTCACAACCCGGAGGGGCTCAGGGCCGCGCTCGAGGCGGTCCGCGTGAGGTATGGGGACCGTCCTTTGGGAGTGGTGTTCGGCGCCTTGAAGGAGAAAGACGTCGGAAGTATGCTTAACGACCTTGAGAGAGTGGCCCACGTCCTCGTGCTCACCCGTCCCGAGATCACAGATGGGCGGGTCCTGGACCCGGGGCAGGTAGAAGAGGAGTACGGCCCGAAAGACGCCAAAGGGAGGAGGGCCCTGGTGACGAGCGACGTCGGTCGCGCTCTTCGCGCGGTCGTAGGGGAGATGGAGAAAACGGGCGGGGTGGTGCTGGTCACGGGGTCTCTGTACATGGGGGCGGGGGCCTT
Source organism: Actinomycetota bacterium (assembly GCA_030862075.1). Lineage (GTDB taxonomy): Bacteria > Actinomycetota > Rubrobacteria > Rubrobacterales > Rubrobacteraceae > Rubrobacter_F. Next base: position 6,267 of record JALZEL010000299.1, read on the forward strand.
GGGGTGGTTGCGTGGGCGGTAGCCGCACCTGGAAGCTCGTGGGGTTGCTCGTCGCGATCGCGGGTGTGTTCTTCGTCCTCGGCTACTTCGTCGTCTTGAGGTACATAACGTGAGCGGGACGGCTTTAACCTTTTCCGCGCAGACGGATTCGAACCCCTTCCAGGTGGTTAGCGATCTCCTCAACAGCCCCTTGTTGAGGATCGGGTTCTACCTCGTGGTCGTGTTCTTTGTGATGCTGTGGCTCTTGGTCGTGTACTGGACCTTCATCGATGCCGACCGGCTGGGAACGCCGCGGTTCTTCTGGGCAAGCGTGGCCCTCATCTTCCCGTTCATCGGGACCTTGATCTACGTCGTAGTCCGTCCGCCGGAGTACTTGCTCGAATCCCGGGAGCGCGAGCTGGATCTCGCCGTGCTGGAAAGGGAGTTCGGGCGGAGGGCCGACCTGTGCCCCAACTGCTGCTCGGTCGTGGAGAAGGAGTACCTTCTGTGCCCGGAGTGCGGTTGGGACCTCAAAAAGCCCTGCGAGAACTGCCGGAGGGTCTTGCGCCTGGACTGGGATACCTGCCTGTACTGCGCGACGGTGCAAAAAAAGAACATCAACTGGTAGGAGGATAAGGAGATGGAACAGATGCTCGTACTCGTAAAGGGCGACGGCGTCAGGAGACGCTTGGTCGGGGAGATCATACGCCGCATCGAGGCCAAGGGCCTCGACATCCGCTCTATGCAGCTCATGGACGTGAGCCGCGAGTTGGCCGAGGAGCACTACGCCGAGCACCGCGAGAAACCCTTCTTCGAGGAGCTGGTCGAGTTCATCACCGCGATGCCAGTCGTCGTGATGAGGGTCGAGGGCGAGAGCGCGATACAGGTCACGCGGCGCCTCATGGGCGCGACCAACCCCGCCGAGGCTGCTCCCGGTACCATCCGGGGAGACTTGGCCCTAAGCCTCCCCAACAACCTCGTCCACGGCTCCGACTCCCCCGAGAGCGCCGAGAGGGAACTGAAGCTCTTCTTCGGCGGTTAGAGGGGTCGTGCGGTTCGTCCTCGCCTCCGAGTCCCCACGGCGGGTCGACCTTTTACGGATGGTCGGCTACGACTTCGAGGCCCAGAAGAGCGGCTTCCCCGAGGTATTTCTAGACGACCCTACAAAGACCGTCGAAGTTAACGCTCGCGGCAAGGCCCTCGCCGTCGCCCTTAAGATCCCGGGCGAGGTCGTGCTCGCCGCCGATACGGTCGTCCACCTGCCGGAGGAGCGCGAGACTCTGGGGCAGTCCGGTAGCGGGGAAGACGTGCGCCGGATGCTCGGCATCCTCGAAGGCCGCGCCCACGAGGTCTACTCTGGCGTGGCGGTGGCGCGCGGGGAGGACGTCATCGTGCAAAGCACGATGACGCGGGTGAACTTCCGGGAGCTTACTGAAGCCGAGATCTCCGCCTACGTCGAGCTCGGGGAGGGCGTCGGGAAGGCCGGGGGGTACGCCATACAGGGGAAAGCGGCGCTCTTCGTAGAGGGAA
>JALZEL010000185.1 GCA_030862075.1 Actinomycetota bacterium
ATGTGAGAAGGTTGCATAGTCTCATCCACTACCTCCCCTAGATCTTCGCACAGCTTCTCCAGATCGGTTTGGTCCCTAAGCTTGGTACCAAACGCCTCTAGGATCATTGCCGCGTCGTACTTGCGCCGGTAGAAGCGCCTATCGATAAAGGACTGGATACGTCTTCTAAGAGGGTTAAACAGAGCAGCTATAGCTAGAGTGGAGGCTACGATAGCTAGAGTGTTGCCCTGGCCGGTGAGGAGGCTGAAGAGGTACTGTAAGGCAGTTACGCTGCCGAAGTAGAAGAGAGCTAGCATTAATGTAAGCGAGCCGTAGACCAGCGTGCGGTTGATGATGAGGTCTATCTCGTAGAGCCGATAGCGCAAGATAGCTATCCCCATAGAGATAGGGGTGCCTATGAGACCAACCAGGGTGAGTACGTATCCGAGCCATCCGAGCCACACTGAGCCTATAGCTTCAAAGACGATAAAAGTAAGGGTAATGCTGCTACCTGTTAGCGCACCAACATAGGTGAACCACTTCAGCTGCTGGCGCTCTACTCCACTTGCGCGCACCAGCCGCACAAACAGGGACGCTACTGAGCTGCACCCGAGAGTAAACAAGAGCGTCTGAAATAGCTTGAAGGTATTTGGCAGACCCTCGACTCCGAGTGGGTTGTAGATGAGGCCAGTGTCCGCAACCGTTCCAGAAGCGAATGCCTGCGAAATCGTTCCCACTAATGTCAGGAGCAAGCTGAGCCAGAAGAACCACCTCCAGCGACGGCCCGGCAGCCGCCCGTCTGGAAACAGAAGCAATAAGAACACTTGAAGGCCAACAACTGGAACCCAAGCCCAAGACAACATCCATGCCGCTGCTTCACCTGCTGGGAGTGATCCAGGGGCTGCCAGTAGTGCGTAGCGGGAGTACTGGGCGCTGAAATGGAGCACTCCTTGGGAGAGACCTGTCGCGCAAAAGAGCCAGCCTATAGGGTTTCTAGGAGAGAGGCGGGGAGCTATGACCGCACCTACAATTGAGAAACCTACCGCAACCACGGTATCTATTGCCCAGTAGGAGTGAATAGGTACGTCAGGATCGGACAAGTTCAAGACCAGCAGAAAAAGGCTCAGAGCCGTCAGCGCCAAGGAGAGGGCACACATAGACCAGGCTAGCCAGGAAGCGGTGCGCTTACTCACTCTTCTACTACTCCTAGTCCTTGCCCTACTTATTAAGTAATAATCGCAGACCGATGCTTCCTGTGCATGCTCAGCTAGTAGCTAGAGAGAGCTTGCGCCTACTCTCTAGAGGGGCTGCCCCGTTGCCTCTACCCTCTAACAGAGCCCCTAAAGAACCCCTCGCCCCGCTCGGCCTCTAGCTCTCACCCTAATGCCTTCTGCGAGGCGCGGGGAGGTGCCGGCGGAGACGGGAGCGTGCGGGCGGAGGTATTGAGCTGATTTAGTGAGCTTTTAACCCACTTTTTACATTCCTGTAACTCAGTGCGGTAACCGATCCCCTACCATGTGGAGCGCGAAGTGAACCCTCCTACGATCCCTCTAGGAGGAGAGTAAATATGGTTGGTGTGTTATGGGCGTGAGCATGGTAACTACAGCAGAGGTCTTGATCGTCGAGGACGACGTGGTCATCCTCGACACCTTGGCCTACAACCTCCTCCGCCAGGGCTTTGGCGTGCACAAGGCCACTAACGGTGCCGAGGCCCTAAAGCTCGCGCGTAAGCTCAGGCCCGACCTGATCCTCCTAGATATCATGCTCCCGGGCGAGTCCGGTATAAAAGTCTGCGAGAGGATCCGTCAGGAGGATAGGGACGTAGTGATCGTCATGATCACCGCAAAGGATGCCGAGGACGACAAGGTAAAAGGGTTCGAGGCCGGAGCCGACGACTACGTCACAAAGCCGTTCGGCATGAAGGAACTGGTGGCGAGGATCAATGCCAACCTCAAGCGGAGCAGCAGCATGGCTTTGCAGGGGGGGCGCGGCAGGATCATCGAGGACGGAGATCTCCAGCTCGACACGAAGAACTATACCGCCCAGGTGAAGGGCGAACCCTTGACCTTAAGACTCAAAGAGTTCGAGCTGTTGGCGGCATTGGCTGCCCGCCCGGAAGAGCTAAAGAGCCGGGAGGAGCTGGCCAAGGAGGTGTGGGGCCATGCGGGGGTGGGCTCCTCGCGTACCATAGACGTGCACATAAGGCGCATCCGGGCGTCGCTCGCCGAGAAGAGCGACTACGAGTACGTCCATACCGCCCGGGGCTTGGGCTACCGCTTCAAGACGCTCCCTAAGGGTGTAGGAGACGACGGTGAGGAGGTGTCGTCTGCCGCGGAGCGGACGAAGTCGCGAGAGTAGCGAGATGCTAGAACAGCGCAGAGAAGTAGGCTCTGAAGAGGTTGATTCCGTAAGCGTCGCAGAACTGAGGCGGGTCAACAAGATCCGACGCGACTTCGTCGCGAACGTCTCCCACGAGCTGAAAACCCCGGCGACGAGCCTCAAGCTCCTCACCGAGAGCCTCGTGGACATCCTGGACGACGACCCGGATCAAGCGCGCTTCTTCGCCGAGCAGCTCAAGAACGAGACCGAGAGGTTCGCAAAGCTGATCACGGACCTCCTCGACCTCGCGCGCCTGGAGAGCGCCGAAGGGATCAGGAACCCACAAGTAGTAGACACCAGGAGCATACTCATGGTCGTGCTCTCCCGCCTCCGGCCAACCGCCCGCCGGAAGCACATCGCCCTCTCCTGGAAGCGCTCCGGCAAAGCCGGCCTGTACAACGTCCGGGGCGACGAGACCCAGCTTACCTCTATGTTCTCGAACCTCGTGGAGAACGCCGTGAAATACACCCCGCCCGGTGGGCGCGTGAAGGTCACCGGGCACTCGGACGAGAACGAGGTCGTGATAAGCATCTCGGACACGGGGATAGGCATCCCCGAGAAGAATCTCGCTCGCATCTTCGAGCGCTTCTACCGGGTGGACAAGGCCCGCTCAAAGGAGACCGGCGGTACCGGCCTGGGCTTGAGCATCGTGCGGCACATTGCCGAGAACCACGGCGGTCGCGTTACCGTCGAGAGTACCTTGGGCGAGGGTTCGACCTTTACGGTCCACTTGCCGCGCGGTTGACCCTCACGGGCGCCCCAATTCAAACCTAAAAGTCCGAAAGTAAGATAAAAAGTATGTGTAAAGCATACCGAAACATGCCGTCTGCGGGCGGTGTTGCCGTGCTACTGGATCTACTGGGAAGCGGGCAAAGCCTTCCTCGAAGAGGGCTCGCCGACCCCCCTGTATCAGAAGTGGATAGACACCCACGGCGGTGAGGAGTTCGGCGCTCTGGTCGAAGCCGTGCTTAGCCTCGCCGACAACGTCCACGAAGATCTCAACACCGCACAGAAAGCCCGTGTAAAAGGGCCTTCGTCACCACCAGCCGCTAGGAGTGGATGTTCTGGGACGCGGCCTGGAGGCTGGAAGGGTGGCCAGTCTAAGGTATCAGCCGTCAGCTTTTTGCCGTCCGATTCTTGCCCGATCCACACCCTATGAGGCGGATCTAATGAGAAACGCTTCGGGCAAACGATTCTTCGAGGGTTGCAGGATCACAAGACGCACCTTCCTGCTGAAACCTAGTCTTCCTTCTCGATCCACTTGCCTTCTTCGTTCTTCTCGTACTTCTGCTCGACCGCGGCCCAGGCGACCCGGTGGCGACGGTCCTCCTCGTCGTACTGCTCTTCGGCGGAGTTGTATGCCTTCAGATATATCTCCCGAGCGTGCTTGGGAAGGTTCCTTTTGACGCTATCCGGTAAGTCGTCCAGTTCCTCGTATGGCACGGCTCTATCCTCCTTCCTGGAAGCTTTTTGGGTTCTCCATACCATCGGAAAGCGCTCCTCAAACCCGGCTCAATCAATCAACGATAAGCTTTCGGCTGTCAGCTATTCAAGCTGATACCTATCTAAAGTGATCCCAGCCGGAGAGGTTCTCGGCCGGTTCGTCGTCGCGCAGGAAGACCACCCCTTCGGCCGTCACCTCCCCGATCATTGTGACTGGGACCTCAGACTCCGCCGCCAAGGCCCCGACGACCTCCTCGGGGGCGGCCACGAGAAGCTCGTAGTCCTCGCCGCCGGTCGCCGCTAGGATCTCTGGGTCGCGGCCCAAAGAGTTTGCGTACTCCCGGGTATCGCCGGCGACGGGCAAAAAGCCGAGGTCTATGCGGCAACCGACGCCGCTCGCGTCGCAGAGGTGCCCGACGTCGGAGGCGAGGCCGTCAGAGATGTCGATCATGGCGTGCGCCTTGAGCCGGGCCGCCGCACGCCCCAAATCTACCCGAGGCTCGGGCCGCAGGTGCTTCTTCGCGAGCCGCTCCGGATCAGCGTCTCCTGTCTCCAGCGCCAGCAACCCCGCCGCAGACGCCCCGAGCTCGCCGGTCACAGCCAAAATATCCCCGGGGCGGGCCCCGGATCTCAGCACGGGCGCGTGAGCGAGCTGTCCGAGGATGCCTACGTCCACCGTGAGCGCCGCCGCGCCGGTCGTGT
>JALZEL010000222.1 GCA_030862075.1 Actinomycetota bacterium
GGCGATAGCGACGAGAACCCGTACACGATCCAGCAGGAGCTCCAGGAAGCGATGATGGAGCACGCGAACCTGATGCGCAACGAGAACTCCCTCAAGGAAGGCTTGGGCAAAGTCCTCGCGCTCAAGGAGCGTCTGGGGAACGTGAAGGTCAAGGGCTCGACGCTCTTCAATCCGGGCTGGCACACCTCGATGGACGTCTACCACCTGGTCCAGGTCTCCGAGATCATCCTGCGCTGCGCTTTGGAGCGCACAGAGCGGCGCGGAGCGCAGTGGAGGCTGGATTACGACGGGCCCGACGAGGAGCTAGGCAAGATCAACCTCATCGCCAGGAAGAACCAACAGGGCGAGGTAGACATCGAGAAGCGGGAGATCCCCGAGATGCCTGGGCACCTGGCGGAACTGTTCGAGAAGGAGAAAGTGTCATGACGGAGAACAACGGCCAGGGCGACAGGGCGGCCTCCAAGGCCCACGCCGACCTGCACCAGGACGAGCTTCAGACCGCGAGCGGCACCGTGAAGCTCAAGGTTTTCCGGGGCGACGCCGAGGGCGGCGAGGAGGTAGAGTACGAGATACCGGCGGTCGAGGGGATGGTCGTCCTCGACGCCGTCCTGACGGTCCAGGCCCTGCAGGCGCCGGACCTGGCAGTGCGCTGGAACTGCAAGGCAGCCCACTGTGGGTCTTGCAGCGCCGAGATCAACGGCAAGCCCAAGCTGCTTTGCAAGACGAGGGTCGAGGAGTACGAGGGGCAGGAGATCCGGGTGCACCCCATGCGGGCGTTCCCGGTGGTGAAGGACCTCGTCTCGGACGTCAAGTGGAACTACGAGGTGTCGCGCTCGATCACGCCTTTCACCACCGACGAGCAGGCGCCGTTCATCATGTACGAAGAGGATGTCGAGCGTCTCTACGAGCCTAAGAGGTGCATCGAGTGCTTCATGTGCCAGGACGTCTGCCACGTCTTGCGCACCCACCACAAGCATCCCGAGTTCGCCGGTCCCCGCTTCTTCGTGAGGACGCAGTGGCTTGAGATGCACCCTAAGGACACGGAGAGTCGCCTGGGCGACCTCAAGGGGGAACACGGTCTCGGGTTCTGCAACATCACCAAGTGCTGCACCGAAGTTTGCCCAGTAGACATCAAGATCACCGACAACTCCATCATCCCCCTCAAGGAGCGCGTCGCCGACGAGTACTACGACCCGGCCAAGTGGCTGATGCGCAAGATCCGGGGCAGGAGGAGCCCGAAGACCGGTGAGATCTTAGGGAGGAACGGCGGGTAAAGAGAGAGCGGACGACGGGCTTCGAACCCGCGACCTCCAGCTTGGGAAGCTGGCGCTCTACCAACTGAGCTACGTCCGCATGAGAGGCCATTTTAGCACGCCGGGTGTAGCTCTAGCTCTACCGTGAACGCTCAAGAGTTCGAATTTTGTCCTCGATGCGGTGGTCCTCTCAGGCTTTGTGAGGTCAAAACCTGCGAGCCGGAGCGGCTCGTGTGCGGGGAATGCGGCTTCGTCTTCTATCAGGGGCCGAAGCTGGTAGCGGCGGCGATATTCGAGCTCGACGGCGGGATCGTCTTGACCCAACGGGACATCGAGCCGGGCTACGGCAAATGGACCTTCCCGGGCGGCTTCGTCGAGCGGGGCGAGAGAGCTGAGGCCGCCGCCGAGCGCGAAGCGTTAGAGGAGGCGGGGTTGGAGATTGAGGTGGGGGAGATCGTCGGATTGTACTCCTACGAGGACCAAGTGCCGGTCATCGCGGTCTTCTCGGGACAGGTCACGGGCGGAGAGCCGACGCCACTGGACGAGACGATGGCCGTGAAGGTCTTCCCCCGCGACGGGCTGCCGTGGAGCGAGATGGCCTTTCCGAGCACCGAGCACGCGCTAAAGGATTACCTCAGGAAGTTCTAGGGCGCGTGCGCCCACCGGCGGACCGTCTCGTGGTGGGGCGACCACGCCTCCCAGATCGACCTCGCCCACCGCTCGACAAGCCCGGCATGCTCGGCGGGGTTCCTCGCCTTCCGCACGTCGAGGACCGTGACCTCGCCGAGCGAAGCGGGAGGATCCAGCCAAACGAAATCACGCTTGCGGTTCGCGGCCCTTTGCATCGCTTTCGTGGCTTCACTAGAGCCGCGACCCTGTTCGAGTGCGAGGTGAAGGCCGATCAGGTGAACGGCCACGGATCTGATGGACCGCCGCGAAGGTTCCCCAGGATGCTGTGCCATATAGGAGTCCGTGGACAGCCGATGGGCTGACGCGTAGCGGTAATCGCCGTACTCCTTCTCGAGGATCTCCAGGAAGATAGCCCAGCAGCCCGGCGAGGCACCCACGTACGATCGCGCCGAGACATCGACGTCGGGCAAGACGAGCGCGCCGCACCCGACGCACGGTTTTAGGGATTCTACATACGCGTGCGAACGCGACCCCTTCATCTTAGACAGCCGTTCCGGATGATCCATCGTCAGGACCCGCCCTCCGAGAGCACCTCCTCGGCCGCCGCCACGATCTCCGCCTCCTCTGCGAGACGCCCGACCCCCGGCTCCTCTTCCGCAGACGCCATAAGTCCTTCTGCCGGGCCGACGAAGGAGTGACCCCAGCCTTTTAGGGTCTCGACGTTGCGCTGGGTTGATGGGTTGTTCCACATCTCGGGGTTCATTGCCGGAGCCCAGAGGACCTTCTTCGCGCCGGCGAGAATGGTGGCGGAAAGCAGGTCGTCGCCCAGGCCGATCGCGGCTCGGGCCATCGCGTCGGCGGTGGCGGGGGCGACGAGGACGAGGTCGGCCCAGCGGGCCAGAGAGACATGCTCGACCCGGCCGGACTCTTCCCACCAGGTCTCGTCGGTGTGAACGCGGCATCCGGCAGCTATCGCGATGGTCTCTTCGGGGACGAAGCGGAAGGCGGCTTCGGTGGCTATCGTCCTGACCTCGTGGCCGGCTTCTTTGAGGCGACGAATCACACCGGGCGCCTTGTACGCCGCAATGCCGCCCGTAACGCCCACGAGTACGTCCGCCACGCCGGCAGTATACCCGGGCGCGTCCTCCGCCGCGCTTACGAGGGTCGGACGAGAACGTCGTACGCTCGGAGGAGGAGCGAAGGTAACGCCTCCGATCCCAGCGCCTCGCCCCGGCCCCGCCGCGTTTGTGCTCACCGGCCAGCAGTACACCCTCATCCTGCGGGCCGAGCAATACGGTGATCATCTCGTGAAACTACCGAGAACGCTTCCTGCCCCGGCGGCGCCAGTTACGAGTCGGATAACGCCTCGGGCACCAGGTTCGGCCCTCAACCGAAACCGCTCTCGGACCTGATCTTCGCCACCTACGCCACGCCCGCGGCTCAGCCGCCGCCCACGCTCTCCATAAACGTGCCCGTCGTAGAGGGCAACTTCGGGCAGAAGGACGCCGTCTTCACCGTGGCGCGCTCTGGGGACCTGACCACCTTTCTCGCAACGTAAGCTTCGCCACCGAGGACGGCATGGCAACCATGGCCGACAGCGACTATCGGGCAACGAGCGGCGGGCTGTTTTTACGCCCGGCCAGACCACCCAGACCATAATGGTGCCGGTCAGGGGTGACGCGCTCGACGAGCGGACGAGACCTTCACCGTCGTGCTAAGCAATGCCTTCGACGCCACGATCTCCGACGGCACAGACTAGTGGGAGGCGCCGGCAAGGACACGATTAGCGCGGGAGCCGACAACGACAAGATCGCTTCCAGGGAGGGGGTTATCGGGGTAGCAGTGAGCGGGGGGACCGGAACAGACGTGTTGTGCACGGCCGACCGCGGGGACGCGGTGGGAAGCTGCCGTAGAGCACAGGCCCCTCTGAGCGGCCTACCCCACGACGACGGTCCGAGAATTGAGGAGGGCGGACGCGCACGAAGAGCCCCGCCCTCTCCTCGTGACAACCGCGAAGGCGCCCCCTCGGGGCGAGAACCGCTAAGATATAAGGTCGTGGAAGGGACGCTGAAAGGCAAGGCGGCGGTCGTGACCGGCGCTTCGAGCGGCATCGGGGAGGCTGCGGCGCGGGCGTTATCGGTGCGGGGCGCCGCTGTCGTGCTGGCGGCTCGCGCCGAGGAGAAGCTGCGGTATCTGGAGCGCGAGATCCTGGCCGCCGGGGGCCGGGCTTTAGCCGTAAAGACCGACGTTTCGGACGAAAGCTCGGTCGAGGCGCTGGTTGAGCGGGCGGTCGAGGAGTTCGGTTCTCTGGATATCCTGGTGAACAACGCGGGGCTCGGGCTCTCAGGACGCGTCGCCGAACTGCGTGTCGAGGACCTACGCTACCTTTTCGAAGTGAACCTCTTAGGCCCCTTGCGCTGCGTGCAGGCGGCCTTGCCACACATGACGCGGGGTGGGCGCATCGTCAACGTATCCTCGGTGTTGGGAAACCGCGCCATACCAAAAGTCGGCGGATACTGCGCCACGAAATTTGCCCTGAACGCGCTCTCCGACGCCTTGCGGGTCGAGATCGCGGAGCGGGGCGTGACGGTCACGAGCGTATATCCGGGGACGACCCGGACGGCTTTCCGGGATAACTCCCGGCGCACGAAGGACGAAAAGCGCGGCTGGCGTCCCGGGGGCGTAACGCCCGAGAGGGTGGCCCAGAAGATCGTGCGTGCCGCCGAGGAGGGAGGGAGGGACGTCTACGTCACCCTCCCGGACAGGCTCTTCGTGGCCGGGGCGACGCTGGCCCCGGGTCTCTTCGACCGTCTGCTCCGCCCCTGGACGAGGGATTGAGCGTTTTATGGGCTTCGAGGAAAGCGCTCTGACCAGGCTCCGGCGCTACCGCGAGGAGGCCGACCTCTCTTTGGAGGTACGGCGCGGCATCGAGGAGGCTACCCGCCGCTTCTCCGAGCGGCTCTTCGTGGGCCTGGAGTACGCGGCGGCTCTGGGACGTCGGGCCGGCTTCGGGCTGGAGGCCGAGCGCGCGAAGGACGTGCTCGTTTTGCGGGTGGAGGCAGCGAAGCTCCCTGGCGCCGAGGCGCGCCTCACACTCGGGCTCGTCAGGGGCGTTGCGGCGGAGACGGACGAGGACCTGATGCATGAGGCCCTGAGCCGCTTTCACCTCGACCCGTCCGGCTACTCGGGCCGGATCCTCGGCTGGTCGGAGGAGGCAGGGGAGGAGCCCTGCCAGACCTTCGCCGTGTACGGGGACGGCGTGTGGAAGACCAAGGGCCTCTTCGTGGCGAAGGCCCGCGGGCGGGTAGACGACCCGGACGACGTACTCAACGGCTTCTGCCTGAGGGTACTCGGGCGCCTCGTGGATCTCGCGGCGCTCACCGGGGGTGCGGGGCGGCGGTGGACGCAAGGACCTTATACCCTCCCGGACCTCCTGTCCGGCAAGGAGCACCCGACCAAGATACGCTGGCCAAGGTAGGAGGCGTTAGCCCTCGAACTCTTTGACCAAGCGGACTTTGTAGCCTCGGGGAGCGGGGGAGAAGAGGCCATGGCGTACCAGGTCTTCCAGGGCCTCGGCTATCTCTTCGTCGGTGCGGTCTTTGAGGGTGTTGCGGAGGTCTTTGCGGTTGATCTGGCCTTACCCAGGAAAGAGCACAATCCCGCGTAGAGGACCTTCGGGGCGGGGGCGAGGGGGAGCGACCAGACCTCCGGCTCGTACCAGAATCCGCCGGCGCCGGCTGTATTCTCCGGGCGTCCGCCGCGGGCGCCGTGGAGGAGGATGACCTCGGGGAGCGTCTCTTCGGTCTTCACCGGTAGCCCCTTTGCCGGTGCCAGACCTCAAGGACCAACACCTTTGTGCTATCGTCGTGTATCTCGTAGACGAGCCGGTAGCCTCCGACCCCAATGCGCCGCTCATCTCCTCGCCCACTAAGCCTACGGCAACTTCGCGGATGAGGGTTCTGGCCGGGGTCTCGAATGGCTACGTCTATGCGGATTTGAACGTCCGTCGGCAGCCGGGCCACCTGCTTCTGTACTTGCGGGAACCTCTACCGCAAAGGCCATGCTAGTCGCCGGTGACCTTGCCCTCTCGAATCTCTTGCATGGCCTGTTTCCGGGGGATGACCTCTTCCTCGCTCCGCTCGATAGCCGCCTTGGTTTTCCTGGTGCCTTGTAGGGCTTCCAGGTCCTCCATCTCGTCCTCGATCTCCCGCAGCCGCTCGTATTCTTCTATATCGAGTACTACCCCGATACGCTTGCCTTTCTCGTCTGTCAGGTAGCGCGCTCTCATGTCCAGCTCCGCTGCCGGCTCCGCTCTTCGGCCTCGGCCTTCACCGGAGGACGGTGCGCACCGTTTCACCGACGGCGGGGGTGTGGATCTTGTAGCTGGGTGCCAGGCGGTAAGCAAGGTCGCTTATGCGCCTCTTCGAGCCGTGGATGAGGATGATCTGGCTGGGTTTTAGCTTCTCGGTTATCCCGAGGAGCTCGTCCTGGGTGCAGTGGGCAGCGAAGCTAACCTTCTCTACCCGCCAGCCTTCCTCCTCGCCGGGAGCGCGAGATGCCCCGTAGGAGGCTTGGGCGTTGGAGGGCAGGATCACGGCGTTCACCGGGTCGTCCTGCAGGCGCCTCCGGTAGAAAGCCGACGCCCCGCCCTGCATCGTCACCGGCGAGGCGATGATGGCGCACGGGTTCGAGAGCACCCGCTCACGGGCCTTATCGTCGTTGGCGACCGCCCGGATGTTCTCCCCGAAGAAGAGCTCTTTAGGGTCCGTATGCTGCAGGTACGGCTTCATGTAGCCGAGCTGCTCGGCGTACAGACGCTCGGAGGTGGTCACTACCGAGCCGTCCACGTAGATGAAGACGTCGCGGTCGAGGCCGTACTCCTTGCCGTAGTGCTTGAGGCCGAGGATGATCTCCTGCGCCTGGCCCAAAGCGTACGTAGGGATCAGGACTATCCCTTCGCGCTCCACAGTGGTCTCGTTGATGACCTCGATCATGGTCCGTATCGACTCGCTAAAAGGCTGGGGCTTCTGGTCGGCTAAAGTTGCCTCCATGATCAGGAGATCTATGTCCTTCACCTCGGGTAACCGCGCCGAGGGGATGGAGAAGTGGTCCTCCAAAGAGATGTCGCCGGTGTGGAAGACTGTCGCCGAGCCGGTCTCGAAGAGCACGCTCGCCGCCCCGAGGATGTGACCGCTCTCGGTGAGCGTGATCTTGGCGTCCCCGACCTTAACGGTCTTGCCGAACGGCACGGGGGAGAGGCGCTTCTTCACCTCGCTCAAAGGTGCCCCGCCAGACAGGCCACCGCCCATTGCCGCATGGTCGTTGAGCGCGCTCGCTATGAGCTTGGCCGAGGGCGGCGTGCAGTAGATCGGCACGCCCGGCCGATCCCGGACCAGAAGTGGTAACGCCCCGCAGTGGTCTAGGTGGGCGTGCGTAATCACCGCCGCGTCGAGCCCCTTTAATGCCCGGAAGTCGGGCGTCAGGATCCCCCTGCCGTCGGGCTTTATGCCGGCGTCTACCAGGACCCGCGTCCCCCCGAAGTCTAAAAGGTGGCTGCTACCGCCGACCTCGCCCGCCCCGCCTAAAGCCCTAAACGAGAGCGTCGGCCAAGGCTTCGCACGGGCGACCTCCGCGCTCTCGGAAGGCTCTTCGCTCGAAACGTCGTCCATTACGCCTGCTGCTCTGGCCGATCCGAGCGCCGCGAGCGTGTCCGCGTCGCCGTTAGCGCCGTCGGCGGCGCGGGACGGTGAGGGATCCGGATCTTCCGCGGACTCTTCGCCGCTCTGTTGGGCGTCCGAAGAGCGTCTGGGGGAGCGGGGTTCACGCAGGTCGGCGTGGGCACGGAGCACGTTGCCCATGAACTCCATAAGCTGGGCGGTCCGGGCCGTGGCGTCTAGAGAGTTAGGGAGGGCGCTCACCTCATTCTTGACCGCGCGGACGAGGAGCTCCCCGAATCCCTCGTCCGCGAAGCGGGCATTCTTGAGGGCGTCCCGGATCCTGTCCCGCTCGGCGACGACACTTCCCAGTTCCTCGTGCAGCTCCTCCAGGCGCTCGGCGGCGGAGGAGTAGGCCCTCCGTTCGCCTTCGAGGATGCGCTCGAGATGCCGGGCCCTCCGCTCTAGTCCCGCGACCTTCTCGCTCATCTGGTCCCGGAGATCCAGCGCAGCGGTAGCCTTTTCTTCGGACTTTCTCGCTCCTACCTCGGCGTCCTCTTTCTCGCCGCGCAAGACCTCGACTTCGCGCCCCAATGCCGCGGCCCGCTCGTTGGCCGCCCTCGAGGCGAACGAGAGCCGCTCGTTCTCGCGCTTGAGGTGCTCGAATTGGGCTTCGAGCTCCGCGATGCGGGCATCTTCAGTGGCCCTTTTCTCGGCCTTCTGGTTCTCCTCGCACCAGCGCCGTGTTAGGGCTTCCACGACCTCCTCATCGGGCTCGGCCTCGTCGCTCAAGGCCGCCAGGAGCAACCCTTCCGTGGTGTGAGCCTTCGCGAGCTCCTCGACGTTGTCGGGCTCGAGGTCCTCCAGTGCCTCGTACGTCTCGGGCGGTATCTGCTCCGCGACCGCAGTGCGGAAGGCGCTCCAGGCGGTGACGTCGTTAATGATCCTGCGGGAGATGCCCCTCAGGATTGCCGACCCGCCTCCAGACTTGCGGGTCAGGGCGTCGGCCTGTATACCCCTGGGGAGCAGGGCCTCTTCGAGGCCGGGGACGTTCTTGCAGAGCTCTGCCAGGGTCTTCCTCGTGTCTAGGCGAGCGAGGCGGCGCTGCAGGAGTTCCTCCGGAAGGCTTTTGGGTGGGAGCGAGGGTGGCGCGACCCTGCCGCTTTCCTCTCCCGTGTCCTCAGTTCCGCCGTCTTTGGGTATAGGATCTGACATCGTATCTCCCCTCACGAATGCTAATGTTCTCTGGCGATCTCATACGATCCAGATTTTATCATGGGCTTATTCCCGGGCTCGGGGGCTTCTCTCGGGCGGGGGCTTACTATAAACTTCTCGCGTGATGGGCGAGAAGCCGGAGAACGAGGCGAAGATCCGGGCGTATTCGCCCGGCCGTTACCCGATCCTCGTCGTGGAACTGCCTTCGGGCGAGCTGCGGACGTTCTACTACGAGACCGGCTACGACCCCGAAAGAACCAAGCCGGTGGCCGAAGACTGGCTCCGGGAGAACGCCATAGGCCGCCACAGTTTCGTCGAGGTGAACCCGCCCCGTGAGGTCCAGCTCCTGGCCCTCAGAGACTACGTTCGCCGGGAATTCCTCGAAGAACCCTAAAAGAACCTTCGGTGCCCCAGCCTGTGTGACGCGGTCCTTATAGGGCTGGGAGCGCTTACTCGTCTTCTTATGTGCTCATACTCTAGCTCTTGCTCTTCTGCTGAGCGCTCTTCTGTTGACTGTTGCTCGCGCCGCTACTCGTGCTCTGTTGGCTGTTGCTCGCGCCGCTACTCGTGCTCTGTTGCGGTTGGGGGCCTTGGCTCGTGGTAAGGGTCACCGTGGTTCCAGGGGGAACCTGAGTACCCGCTTCGGGGTTCGTGCTGAGTACCTCGTTCTCCGGCCGGTTACTCGATACCATCGTTACGTTCCGGTTCACGCTCAGGCCTGCGGTTTGCAGGTTCTGGGCTGCCGTGATCCAGTCCTGGCCCGTGACGTCCGGAACGGTCACTTGGCTCGGTCCGGAGCTGATGGTGACGGCCACGGAGCTGCCCGGCTCCGCCTCGCTGCCAGCCTTCGGGCTCTGGGAGACGATGGAGCCCTCCGGCACCGAGTCACTCGGGGTCGTGCTCTGCGAGCCAAGCCTTAGGCCGGCCTCTTCAAGTATCCCTCTCGCCTGGACCGGCGTGATGTTCGCCACGTCTGGCACCTCGACGGTCCCGGGTCCCTCGCCGACCGTGATCGTAACGGTCGAATCGACCTCGGCCGTCACGCCGCCCCGCGGGTTCTGCTCCATCACGTAGCCCTCGTACTCCGCGGAGCTCTCCTCACTCCTCTCCTCGACCTCGAAGCCCGCCCCTCTCAGGATCCGCCCGGCATCCGCGCGCGTTTCGTTTCTGACGGCGGGCACCTCGGCCACCTGTCGTGCGCTGGTGACGACGGAGATCTCCGATCCCCGCTCGGCCTCTCCGCCCGGCTCCGGGTTCTGGCTCAGGATCGCCCCTATGGGTTCCTCGCTGTCTTCCCTATCCACCTCACGGACCTCGAAGTCCTCGCCGGCTATGCCCTGCGCTTCCCGGACCGACGCGGCGTCCGTAAGGTCCGGGACCTGGGCCGGCGGGGTGAGATCCGGGAGCAGGCCCAGAGTGTAGGCGCCCCCGCCGAGCAGGGCGAGGAGCAGGAGCAGTGGGAGCAGAAAAAGGGGCCATCTCCGGCGGCGTTTGACTTCCTTCGCTTCCGCTGGAGGCGCTGGCGCCACCGGGGTCTGCTGAGCCGTTCCCGCGGGCGTGACGCGGTTCATCACGCGGGTCGCCTCCAGAGCTGCAGGTTCGAGGCCGTCGAGAACCCTCTCCAGGTCTTCTATGAGTTCGTCGGCGTCGGCGTAGCGGTCGCCAGGGTTTTTGGCGAGGAGCTTGACGGTGACGGCGTTTATTCCCTCGGTCACCTCGGGGTTGATCTCCCGGGGAGGGATGAGGTGCCCGTTGACGTGCTTCATCGCTATGCCTAAGGAAGTCTCCGCGTCGTAGGGGAGGGTCCCGGTAAGCATCTCGTAGAGGACCACGCCCAGGGAGTACAGGTCGCTCTGGGGACCCACCGGATCGCCCATCGCCTGCTCGGGCGAGATGTAGTGTGCCGTGCCCAGGATCAAACCCGTCTTCGTCATCGTGTCGGAGGTGGCGGCCCGGGCGATCCCGAAGTCCCCGACTTTGACGTCGCCCGCGTCGGTGATGAGGACGTTGTGGGGCTTTATGTCCCGGTGCACGACCCCGGCATGGTGGGCGGCCCTCAGAGCCTCTGCGATCTGCAACGCTACCGCCGCCGCCGTCCGTGGCATCAGGGCGCCGCGTTTGAGGATGCGGTCCTTCAAGGTGCCGCCGGGCAGGTACTCCATCGCTATGTAGTATGTCCCGTCCTCGGACGTGCCCCTATCGTAGATCGAGATTATGTTCGAGTGACTAAGGGCGGCGGCGCTCTGAGCCTCTCGCCTGAAGCGCTCGACGAACTCGTCGTCGGCGGAGTAGCGCCCGCTCATGATCTTTAGCGCCACGTCCCGGTCCAGGACATCGTCGTGGGCGAGGTAGACGTCGGCCATGCCCCCGGAACCCAAGGGTCTGACGATTCGGTAGCGGTTGTCTACGAGCTGTTCCAAGCTTAGGGCATTATAGCGTTAGCCGCTCTGTCTCTGGCCAGAACTCTGGCTCGGGCCCTGACCAGGGGCCTTTTGCTGACCAGGGACTGCTTTCTGGTTCTGATTGGGATTCTGGAAGGGGAACCCGTTCTTTGGTTGGGCGGGTGGAGCTTTCGTCTTCGGTTGGGTAGGTTGGGTGGGTTGGGTGGTCTCCGGTGCGGTGGGTTGGGTCGTCTCCGGCGCCGTGGGTTGGGTGGTCTGTTGAGTCTCGGTTGGACCGATATAGGCCTCCATGAGACGGCGGGCGATGGGGAGGGCGGACTTGAAGCCCTCCTGCCCGTTCTCGACGAGGACGGCCACGGCGATCTCGGGGTCGTTCGCCGGGGCGAAGGAAGCGAACCAGGAGTGGAGCTCGCCCCCTGGGGCTTCCGCGGTGCCGGTCTTTCCGGCCACCTTGATGCCAGGGATTTGGGCGCCGGTCTCCTCGTCTGTGATGGACTTCTGCATCATGTCGTTGAGCGTCTGTGCGGTCTCCGCGTCCAGTACCCCTCCTCGGACGCGGGGGGTGGGCTTGTCGAGAATGACGCCGTCCGGAGAGCGTACCTCCCGTACCAGGCGGGGTTCCATCATAGTCCCGTCGTTGGCGACGGCCCCGGTCATGTTTGCCATCTCGAAGACGTTGCTGAGGATCGGGCCCTGGCCGAAGGCGATCTGGGCTATGTACCCCTGGACCCACTGCTCGGGCGGGAGTTCGCCCAAGGAACTCGGGGCCACGGGCAGCGGGAAGTCCTCGTAGGGGTCTTCGAAGCCGAAGTCTAGGGCGGTCTGGGCCAGGAGCTGGGCGCCCACCTCCTCGTAGGCGATCCTGGCGAAGATGGTGTTTATGGACTTCCCGAGGGCCTCCGTGAAGGTCACCTCCCCGTACTCTCTGGCCCTGTAGTTGTACACGTCGTACCCTGGCGTCTCGTAGGTTCCAGTGTCGTCGAACTCGTCTTCGGGGTCCACCCCGGCCTTGAGGGCCGCGGCGGCCGTGATGACCTTGAAGACCGAGCCCGGCGGGTAGAGTCCCTGCATCGCCCGGTTCAAGAGGGGGGCCTCCGAGTCCTGCACGAGCTCGGGGAAGTTCTCGTCTATGTTGTTCGGGTCGTAGGAGGGGTAGGAGACCATCGCCAGGATCTCGCCTTTCTTGGGGTTCAGCGCGACGACGGAGCCTCGGCCCGTGCTGCTCTGGGCGAGCTGGTCGTAGGCGAGGCGCTGGAGCTCGGGATCAAGGGTGAGCGTGACGTCGTTGCCGGCCTGGGGACCGCCTGTGACCTGGTTTATCAGCCCGTCCAGGGTCTCGGGCTCTCCGCCTCCGGAGAGGTAGTTGTTCTGGCCGATCTCGACCCCGCTCGCCCCGTACTTGGGGCTCCAGTAGCCGATAACGTTGGAGTACACCGACCCCTCCGGGTAGACGCGGCCGTAGGTGCCGTTGTCCTGCTCTTCGCTGCGGGCCAGCACCGTCTCGCCGTCGTTCGCCAGGATCAGGCCGCGCGGGACCCCCTGGACCCGCTGGGACTGCAATGAGTTGGCCGGGTCAGTCGCTAAAGACTCCTTCGCGTAGACCTGCCAGTAGGCCATGACGCCGACCAGAGCGACAAAGCCGGCCACGAAGAGGTAGAAGGTGCGCCTGAGCTGGGTGTTCAAGCTTTCCCCACCGCCCCACGCCCCGGTGCCTCTTCTTCGTCGGCGGTACGTTCTCCGGCCTTCTCGGAGACGACCAGGAGGAGGGCCGTGAGGATGAAGTTGCCGACCACCGAGGAGCCACCGTAGGAGACGAATGGCAGGGTGATGCCGGTCAAGGGGATGGCCTTCGTAACGCCGCCGATGATAATCAGAGTCTGCAAAGCGAACATGGCCGTGAGCCCGAAGGCGAGGAGTTTGGAGGCGTCGTCCTCGGCGAGGAGGGCTATCTTCATGCCCCGGTACACGAAGACGAGGAAGGCGAGAAGCAAGGCCGTCGCCCCGAGGAGCCCGAGCTCGCTGGCGACGGTGGAGAAGACGAAGTCCGTATGGACGTTGGGGATCGTCTGGGAGAAGCCTTCGCCCAGGCCCGTGCCGGTGATGCCGCCATCGGCGATGTTGAAGATGCTCTGAGTGACCTGGAACCCCGACCCGGAGGGATCGGACCAGGGATCTAGCCAGATCTGAACGCGCACTTGTACGTGCGAGAACATAAGGTACGTCGCGAACGAGCCCAAAGCGAAGAGGAGCGAGCCGAGGATGACGTAGGCGATCCGACCCGTCGCCGCGTAGAGCATCAAGAGGGGTACGCCGAAGAAGAGCAGGCTGCTCCCGAGGTCCTTCTCGAAGACGAGGAGCCCTAGAGAAACCGCCCACACGAGCGCCACAGGCCCGAAGTACTTCAGCGGTGGCAGCTGCACCCCCATCAACGAGCGGCTCGTCGCCGCCCAGGGGTCGCGCTTCTCGGCCAGGTAGCCGGCGAAGAAGACGACGAGCGCGATCCTGGCGAACTCGGAGGGCTGGACGTTCACCTGACCTACGGCGACCCAGAGCCTGGCGCCGTTTACCTCGTAGCCCAAGGGCGTGAAGGTCGAGGCTATCATGCCGAGGGCGGCCAAGGCGAGGAGGTACTTGTAGGCGAACAGCTTGTGGTAGTCACGAAAGAAGAGGACCACGAAGAGGAGGGTGCCGCTCCCGACGAGGATCCAGACCGCCTGCGTCAGGGCCAGGTTCTCGACGCCTTCCACCTCGGAGGTGAGCCGGTAGATCAGGACGAGCCCGACGCCGGTCAGGAGGGTTACTATCGCTAAAAGGAGGGCGTCCGCGTGCGGCAAGAGGAGCCGCACAACTAAGTAGAGCCCGAAGAGGGTGCCGGAATAGTATGCGCCGTAGATCAGGGGCGGGCTGTTGGCCTCCTGCACGAAGATCAGGTTCGCGAAGCCCAGGGTGGTGATGACGAGCGCCAGGGCCATCGGCAGGGCCGCGCGTTGGGTCATCGTCCCACCACCCTAGCGACTGCTCTCCAGATCGTTCACGACGTTCTCGACCTGCTCTTCCGACGAGTAGAGTCTGTGTTCCTCGATCTCGTCCCGGTAGCGTTCCTGGACCTCGGACTCTTCGAGGCCCGTCCTCCGGACCTCCTCGTTCAGCACGGGCGCATAGGGCAACCCTCGGTAGATCACCACCTCGCCCTCGTCGAAGCCCAGGAAATGCCTGCTCTGGCTCCAGAGGTAGACGGGCGTCAGGGCGGCCGCTAGCACCAGCGCCACCGCCAGGACTCGGACGAACGCCACCAAGGTCTGCCCGGAACGCCCACGCTTCTGGCGCGTCCTCGCGCGCTTGCGTGCGGCTGCACGCTCGCGCGCGCGCGCGCGAGCGCCTTGGTTCCCGCTCTCCAGGCGGCGCTCTGCACCGCCGGTGTCGTCCGCCTCCTCCGGCGTGACGGGCCTCATCTCCTGAGTGTCGCCCCGACGGGGGGGCGTGGCGGGGGGTTCCTCCTCTTTTACGTCCACGATCACGACGGTGACGTTGTCCACGCCGCCGGCATCGAGGGCTGCCCGGACGAGGGCGTGGGATGCCCTTTCGGGGCCTTCGGGTGAGGAGGCGAGGAGATCTAGCATCTTGGGCTCGGGGACCATATCCGTGAGGCCGTCGGAGCAGAGGAGAAGACGGTCCCCGGGCTCGACGGGGAGGACGATCGTGTCGACCTCGACCTCGTCCTCGGCGCCCAAAGCGCGCGTGATCAGGTTCTTCTGCGGGTGCTCCGAGGCCTGGGCGCGCGTCAGGTCGCCGCTCCGGACGAGCTCGGCGACCAAGGAGTGGTCCTCGGTGAGGGGCCTCAAGTCGCCGTCCCTCAAGAGGTACGCCCGGGAGTCACCGACGTGCGAGATCTCCGCCACCGGCTCCTCTTCTCTTACGCCGAACCTCATCGCCACCACGGTCGTCCCCATGTTCGAGAGCTTCTCGTCGCCCCTTGCGGCATCGAGGATGCGCCTGTTCGCCTCTCCTATGGCGTCCTCCATCGACTCCGAGGGCACGACCTCTTTGAGGACCTCGATAGCGATGGAGCTCGCGACCTCCCCGGCCTCGAAACCGCCGATGCCGTCAGCGACCACGAAGAGCGTCTCGTCCCGGCCCGTGCCCACCAAGATGGAGTCCTCGTTGTTCTTGCGGACCTTGCCCGGGTCTGTGGCGCCGTAGTGTTCGAGGAGGAGCATCCTAGAAATTTACTCCGAGTACCTGAAGGTCGTCGAGCCCACCCGCACCCGATCGCCGCTCCTCAAGAGCGTGGCGCCGACGGTCTTGCGGTCGTTGACGTAGGTGCCGTTGGTGGAACCCGTATCCTCGAGGTACAGGAGGCCCCCGTGGCGGGTGAGCCTGGCGTGCTGCCCCGAGACGTAGTCGTCGTTCTTCAGAACGATGTCGCTCGCGTTCGAGCGGCCGATGCTGGTCGTGCCGCTCGCCACCGGGAACCGGGCGTTCGGCGCTAGGACGTCCGAGTCCTCGACCACGAACGCCGAGAAACCGTTCCGGCTTTCGCCACCGAAGGCTTCCGAGCTGCCGCGCGGCGCACCGCCCTTTCCGGGGACGAAGGTCTCGTCCTCGGGAACGGCGCGCAGGTCGCCGATGCCGCGCCGGACCACGGCGTAGATGAAAGCGAAGAGCAGGAGCAAGAGCAGAGCCTTCGCCGCCAAGAGCGGCACCTGCAGGTCGATCACACCTCTACCGCCTCCTGTAGCCTTCTTCGTCCCCTGGGGCCGCGTTGTCCATCCGCCGAACGAAGCGGGCGGTGATCCCGCCGAAGGTCAGCTCGTCGCCGCTCTCGATGCGCTCGCGGTCTATGGGCGCGCCGTCGAGGAGGGTGCCGTTGGTCGAGCCCAAATCCTCGACCACGAAGCCGTTGTCTGAGCGTGAGAGCCGGGCGTGCCGCCGCGAGACGTTCGGGTCCGAGATGACGATGTCGTTCTCCTCGCTCCTGCCCACGTTCCACGGCCCCCGTCCCTCCAGGGAGTGCGTCCTATCCCCCACGACCACCTCCGACACCTCCCGCACGAGCCCGTGCTTCTTCGCCTTCTCGGCGGAGATGGCGGCGGTGCCCTGGCCTTCCTCGCTGGTCCTCTCGGTGCGGAAGATGCGGGTCTGGCCCGAGGTGTCTTCCGGGGCCCCCTTCTCGCGGGGCCCGTCGGCGGGGCCAGTTAGCCTGGCGGTCACGCCGAACTCGCCGAAGCGCAAAGATTCTTCGGTTACGAACTGGATCTTCGGCGGGGTCATAAGATGGTAGCCTTTCGAGCGGGCGTGGGACGAGGCGTATTGGACCAGCTCGTCTCCCAGGGCGCTCTGGTAGGCCCTGATGGATTCTGTGTCTGCCTTGGAGAGGTGTACGGTGAAATCGTTCGGGGCGTAGGTCCTGGAGACGCTTACCATGCGGCTCTCGTCCATCTGCTTGACAAGACCCTTGGCGATCTCGACCGGGTGAACCTGACGCTTAAAAGCGCGACCGAAAACCCCCTCCACGAGAGACTCCATCCGCTTCTCTATCGAACGCAGGAAACCCAAAAAGACCTACCTACTAACCCTAGATATCAGATACCTTACAGCCCCGTACATTATAGCCGCGAGACCCAAAGAAGTCATAGCCTCTAAACGCGCCTCCGATGTGGCCGAGACCGCCAAAACGTAACCCAAAACGCCGCCGACGACCGCGAGGCCGAGCCCCAGTACCCACCGCCCGAACCGCTCCGCCGCTGCGACCAGCAGGCCCATAGCGGCCCAGAGGACGGCCAGCATGCTAAACGCGGGGTACGTCCGGACGAGTAACTCCCCCTGCTGGAGAAGCTGCACGGGACCCAAACTCCTCGGTAGGAGGTTGCCCAGAGAAAGGCCGAGGTAGGGTAACACTCCGTCCCCGAAGAAGGAGAGGTCGTAGAAGACGAGCGCGTAAGCTCCTGCCGCCGCCGATAGGGTGGCCCCCAAAGGCCCCATGAGCGCCCCGAAGAAGAGCGGCAGCCCTGCCCCCAGGTCCGCGGCGGCGAACGGGATGGCGAGGAGCGGCCCCAAAGGTAGCCGGCTCATGTCCTGACTAGCGGAGCCGACGGCGACCCACAGGCCCCCCACGGCCGGTAGGAAAGCCGCGAACCCGAGGCCCGCCTGCTGGCTCATCACCAGCGCCACCGCCAGGGCGACTATTACCCCCAAAGAGCCCAGGCGTGGCAAGAGGTAGCTCAAGACCCCGAAGCCCGCCGCGACCCCTAGGGCCTCCGCACCGTTGAATAAGAGCCCGGCCCCGAGGTAGCCGAGCCAGCCGGCGATCAGACCGTTCACGATCCTCAAAATTTGACCCGCGTACCTCCCAGCGATAGGGACTTTCTCCTTTGTGGCGCTCCTGGGGGAGCCCTTGGTAGTGGCGCCGGTGCTCTCGCGGCGGCCGGTGAGGAGCCTCAGGGCCGCCGGGGCACTCCGGGGCCGGTGGGCCGGGTTCGGGGAAGTCGCGCGGTTCACGAACTCTAAGAGGTGTGACGGCAACTCGTCCGGCTGGTGGGCCAGAAGCGCCCGGGCGGTGGCGCCGACGGCGTAGACGTCGGTGAGTTCGGTGGGGTTTTCGCCGTCCAGGATCTCGGGTGCTATGTAGCCGGGGGTGCCGACGGCGAAGCCGATCTGCGTCAGGCGTGTGTCCCCAGCCCGGTAGGCCACCCCGAAGTCGGTGAGTTTCACCCTACCGTGGTCGTCCACAAGGGCGTTCTGGGGCTTTATATCCCGGTGGATGACCCCCTGCGAGTGAGCGTAAGATAGGGCTTCGAGGATCTGGGCCAGAACGTCCACGACCTCGTCCAGAGAGTAGTGTCTGGCGGCGACGTCGAGCGGCACCCCGCGGACGAACTCGGTCACCAGGTACACCTCGAGATCCCCGGGGATGACCTCGATGGTCTCGACGATGTTCTTGTGACGGAGGCCCTCGGCGATCTGGCCCTCCCTCAAGGCCCGCGAACGCTCCTTGGCGCTGTAGATCGGGATGACCTTGACGGCTACCTCCCGGAGGCTGCTAAGCCCTCCGAGAAAGCCCTTCTTCCGGGAGCCGTCCGCGGGATGGGCCCGCCACACGGTCGCGAACCCGCCCCGGCCGACCATCTCCGCGAGCGCGTAGCGACCCTGGCCGGGAGCTTGACCACCGATGTAGCGCGTCTCGGACACGTACGGCTATTTTATAGCGTAACGCGGGCCATTTGTTACTAACCTCCGAGGCTTTGCACCAGAATTGCAAGCGCCTATAAGAAGAAGTGGTTTGTTCAGACCCGACCTACTACCTCTAGTGTACGACCCCGACTTTTGATGCAAGCCTAGCCTCCGAGAGATGCTCGTAAAGTGTGGTTTTTCGCCCCCCGGCTTGGTAGAATCTGCCGGGTTTCTGGGCGAGTGGCGGAATTGGTAGACGCGCTAGGTTCAGGGTCTAGTGTCCGAGAGGACGTGGGGGTTCGAGTCCCCCCTCGCCCACGACGAAGCCGCCCCCTCCGATGAGGGGGCGGGCCTCTATCTACGTAAGTAGGGGGTTGTTCGTGGAGCGCAGATCCCACAGGTTCGCACCGTCGGTCCGGCGCCCGAGGTCCACGGGCTCCAGGGGTGGCCCCAAGCGACCCCGCCGCGAGCAGCGAACCCTGCCGCCGTGGCTTACGCTCCTGGGGAGCATACTGTTCCTCGTCCTCTGCTTCGCCTTCATCTTCTTCGTCGCGAGGAGCTGCGTGGCAGCCCAGGAGGGCACCCAGGTCCGCAAATACGTAACCAGCGCGGACAGTACTCTAAGCGACTCGGCCAAAGTGGGCAACGAGGAGCTCGAGCCCGCAATCTCGGGCGCCCTCGAAGATCCTGGGAACGTGGACGCTGCTACCATCCGCCGGGCGGCGGACGCGACCCAGAAGGGCTACTTGGACGTCCTGCGCAACGAGGAGGTGCCGCCGGAGTTCGAGGACGCCCACCACTACATGGTCACCGCTCTGGGCATCCGCTCCGCCGCGACCGAGAACCTGGCCGAGACCGCGGAAGGCAACAGCGAAGAGTTCGGGGAGGTCCTCTCGTCGGCGGTGGAAGACTACAAGCTCAGCGACGCGATCGTCGGCAACCACTACGTCCCCGCCTCCGAGGAAGCCCTCAAGGAAGCTAACCGCAGGAGCGATCAGAACTATCTCCACGAGCCCAAACCGTTCATGGACTATGAGGCTTTGGGTCTCTCTAGTAGCGGCGCCCGAGACGAACCCTCCGCCCCCGAAGACCCCAGCGCCTCGCGCGACGTGAGGGTCTTGGGCGTCCAGGTCGCCGGCCGACCGCTGCCCCCGGGCGGTAACGTCGTCCTCACTGGCTCCGACGAGCTCGTCTTCTCCGTGACCGTTGCTAATAGCGGCGAGGTCGCCGAGGCCAGCATCCCGGTGGAGGTCGTCCTCAACACCAGGGCCGAGCGACAGGCTCTGCAGGCGACCGTCGAGCGCATGGAGCCTAACGGTCAGACCACCGTGGAGGTCAGTGGCTTCAGGCCCGGCGAGTTCGAAGAGACTGCCGAGGTCAACGTCAGAGCCGGCCCCGTCGAGTACGAGCAGAAAGAGGACGACAACACTTTAGCGGGTACGGTGACGTTCGGGATCTAAAGAAGGAGGCTAGGGACTTGGTAACGGCGGTCGTCTTGGTCAGAACGGAGGGAGAGAGGGTGCAGGAGGCGGCGCAGGCCATGCTCAAGGTCGAGGGCGTGACCGAGGTCTACTCCGTGACCGGCCCTTACGACCTCGTCGTCATGGTGAGGATACCCGACTTCGAGCGGCTCGCCGAGATAGTGCCCGAGAGCCTCGCCCAGATCCCCGGCGTCGCCCGCACCGAGACCATGGTCGCCTTCCGCTGCTACTCTAACTACGACCTCGACCGCATCTGGTCCCAAGGGTTTGAATAGCTATCAGCGGTCAGCTTTAAGGTGGGCGAATCGAAACGGCCCGGCTCCTCTTGCGCCGGTGGAAAGCAGCCGACGGCTGGTTGCTGAAAGCTGTACGCTAACTCTGCTCCTCGGCCATCGCCGGGCGGGTGTTCTCGATGAGGTAGGCGACGACGTCGAGGAAGTCGTTGCTCTCTTCGTAGACGCGGCGCTGGTGTTGGCTGCCGGTGCCGCCCTCGACTAGCTCGAGGACCTCAGAAAGCTCGTTCTCGCAGCTTAAGTCCTGGGAGACGGGGCGCAGCTCGTCGACGAGGTTGCGAGTCACCTCTCTGGCGGGGATCGAGCGGCCTTCTTTCGTATCGTAGAAGGCGGCGTCGAGGCCGTGGCGAGAGGCGCGGAACTTGTTTTCGTAGGTGATCTCGCGGTCGTAGGGGCCGCGTGAGTCTTCGGCGAGGGTCTTCGCTACGAGGCACTGGGTGAGGGCGGTGAGGGCGACGGCGGAGCGGAGGCTCGTCTGAGAGTCCAGAACTCTCAGCTCTATGGTGCCGATGTTGGGGTGAGGCCTTACGTCCCACCAACAGTAGGTGTAGTCTTGCATCGCGCCCGCGGCGATCATGAGGTCCACGTAGCGCTCGAAGGCTTCGTAGTCGGGGAAGGCGGGGGGTAAGCCCGCCCTCGGGAAGGTCTCGAATACCTTGATGCGCGTGGACTCGTAGCCGGTGTCCATCCCCTGCCAAAAGGGGGAGTTGGACGAGAGGGCCAAAAGTAGCGGGACCTGCTCGGAGAGGCGGTTGTGGGCCTCGATGACCTCTTCCTTGGAGGGGACGCCCACATGGACGTGTTGGCCGAAGATCACCTCGCGCTGGGCGACCCAGCGCAGGGTTTTTATTACCGTTTTGTAGCGTTCCTGGTCGGTGATCTTCTGGTCCTTGTAGCGGGAGAAGGGGTGGGTGCCGGCGGAGGCCAGGGCGGTCCCGCAGGCCGCGGCCCAAGATCCCACCCGGTTCCTTAGCTCCTTGAGGATCCCCTCCGCCTCTGCGACCGTCACGCACGGAGGGGTCTTTATCTCTAGGACCGACTGGAAGAGCTCGTAGGAGACGGCCTCCTTAAGGTCCTCCGGCAGCCGCGACATGATCTCCTCTATCTTCGGAACGAGCTCGCCCGTGGTCGCGTCCACGATGTGAAGCTCTTCCTCGACCCCCAAGGTGTGGTCTTCGCTCCCGTTGAACTTTACAGGCATGACTTCTCCTTGAGCTATGTCCGCCGCCACGGCTGCCCCTATCCCTTCCGCCGCCGACTGGCGCCCGTATAGTATCCGTTTCGCGACCGCGCGGCCAAGCCGAGCCTAGCAGTGCCCTGCCCTAACGCGGCCGGGAGGGTGCCTCGGGGGCCGCGGCTCTTCGGGACGCCTTTTCGAGCATCACACTTGAGCCAGCGCCGCGCCCGCGAGCACCAAGAGCGCCCCGAGAAGCTTTGGCGCGGAGATCTCCTCCCCGAACAGGGCGACCCCGATCGCGTCCGCCGCCACCGGCTCGACCGTCGCCACGATCGCCGCCTGCCCGGCATCCAGGCGCTTTAGCCCCGCCGTATACAGCCCGAACGCCAGAGCGGTGTGCACCACCGCGAGTATGAAGAGCAACGCGTAGGAGCCGAAGGACAGTCCGCCGAGCGTGCGAAGGGTCGGGAGGGCGGCGACGAGGAGTAGGGCGGCGCTGCTGCCCAAAGCGTAGCTCAGGATCGTGACGGGGGAGAGGTGCCTGCTCAAGAGCTTCCCGAAGATAGAGCACAGCCCGTAGGTAAGCCCCGAGAGTAGCCCGGTCAGGAGCACGAAGGGAGTTACCTCGAGCGCGGACAGATCTTATACCCCTATGACCAAAAAGATCCCACAAAAAGTCGAGACGAGAGCCAGAAGCCTCAAGGCCCTGAGCGTTTCTTTCAAAAAGACTCAGACCAAAAGTACCACGAACGCCGGCGAGCTGTAGAGTAGTATCGCCGCTGTCCCGACGGTGCTCTCGCGCACCGTGTAGAAGTAAAGCAGGTAGAACGCTCCCACTCCGATAAACCCCAAAGGGACCAGGAACAAGAGGTCCTCCGGGCGATCCTCAAGCCCGATATCCCCCGCGTCAGCAGCACGAACAGGAGCATCGCTGCCCAGCTGACCGACGCCCGCACCGCCACTAAAGCCTCGAAGGAGACGCCTTCGGCGTACAGGATCTTCGCGAAGAACCCCAAAGTGCCCCAGATGGAGGCCGCAGCCCCGACGCGAGGAAGCCGACGAAAAGATTTTTGGACGAAGGGGGTCCCGCCCTGGTTGTCGGAAGGCGCTCGTATTGAGATTATTCCGTCACCTCGCCGATGATAGATCATCCGAAGACGCGTGCGGAGCGCGTTGCTGGGGGTACGCTAATGCCGGTCGAGCTTGCGGGCGATCTCGTTGACGCCTAGCCGAAAACAGATGGACCGGCCGTGCGGGCAAGTGGCGGGGAGACGGCTCGCGAGCCAACTTTTTATCAGCGCCTCCATCTCTGGCTGCGAGAGTTTGTCGCCCAGTTTTACGGCCGAGTGGCAGGCGATGGTAGCGAGGATGTGGTCCTCGCGGCGGCGGCCCGGGCCGGTCCCTTTGGCGGCGGCCAAAGCCTCTTTGAAGGCACCCGCCACGTCCCGGCCAGCTAAAGTAGAGATTACGCCGGTGATCCTGAAAGAGTTCGGGCCGAAGGGCTCGGCTTCGAAGCCGTACACAGCGAGCTCCTCCAGGTACTCCGCCGCCTCGGTCGCCTCGCCGGGCGAAAGCTCCACGACCTCCGGGACGAGGAGAGCCTGCGTAGTGGCGAAGGCCTCACCCGCCGTCCCTTCCTCGGCGCTGTTCAGCCGGTCCAGGATGGCCCGCTCGTGGGCGACGTGCTGGTCCACGATCCACAACGACCCCAGCTCCTCGACGAGGATGTAGCCCGCCGCGAGCTGGCCGATCACGCGCAGGTCCTCCAGCGAGGGCAACGTCCCGCGTTCCGGCAGCTCCGGCGCCTTGAAGCGCTCCTGCGGCGCCGTCTCCGGGATCTCGCCGGAGAGCGGGCTCGAGGCCTCGGCGAGCCGATTACGGACCTCGTGCAGATCCCGCGCGGGCGGGGAGTAGCCGGACCTGCGCTCCGCCACGCGCGAGTAGGGGACCGGCGCCTCGTGGGGCGGGAAGCTCTCTTGAGCGTAGGGGTGCTGGGTCGGGCGCGGGGTGGCCGCGGGCAGGGGCGGGCGCCACTCTATCGCCTCCCGGACCGCGGCAGCTATCGTAGCGCGGGCGGCCCGCTCCTCGGAGAAGCGCACGATCTGCTTCGTGGGATGCACGTTGACGTCTACCCGGCGGGGGTCGACCTCGATGCGCAGGGCTACCGGCGGGTAGCGGCCCGAGGGGAGCGTGGCACGGTAGGCGTCGTCTATGCCGCGGGCCAAGTTCTCGGCTCGCACCCAGCGGCCGTTCACTGCTACCGTTTGGCTCGCGCGGCTGCTCTCGGTCACGCTCGGGAGG
This sequence comes from Actinomycetota bacterium, assembly GCA_030862075.1. Taxonomy (GTDB): domain Bacteria; phylum Actinomycetota; class Rubrobacteria; order Rubrobacterales; family Rubrobacteraceae; genus Rubrobacter_F. The sequence goes on from JALZEL010000222.1 coordinate 23,577, forward strand.
GCGACGTACCCGGAGACCTCGAACGCCCCGGACTCATACTCCACCCGCCTCATCGCCCGGGCCTTGGCGACGCCGTGGACCTGGGCGAGCCGTTCGAGGAGATCCCCGGCGTGGGGCAGCGAGAGGTAGTCGCGGCCCTTCTCCGTCAGGCGGAAGGCGACCGACGGGTGGGCTACGCCTAGGTGCGTGAGGACCTCCACGATAGCCGCCCGCTCTGCCCGTGCACCCTTCAAGAAAGCCCTTCGCGCGGGGACGTTATAGAAGATCCTGTCCACGAGGACGGTGGTGCCCTTGGGGTGCGAGGTGGGAGCGACGCGGGCCTCTCCTCCGCCGTCCACCGCTACCTTCGTGCCCGCACCCTCGCCGGTCGAGGTGGTGAGGCAGAAAGCCGAGACGCTCGCCACGGAGGCCAGAGCCTCACCCCGGAAGCCCAAGGTCGTCACGGCTTCGAGGTCCGAGACGCTCTCGATCTTGCTGGTCGCGTGCCTCAAGACCGAGAGCGGGGCGTCCTCGGGGGTCATCCCCGAGCCGTCATCGCGCACCAAGATGTGCGACGTGCCGCCGTCACCGAGCTCGATCTCCACCCTCGTCGCCCCGGCGTCCAGAGCGTTCTCGGCCAGCTCCTTAACCACGGAAGCCGGCCGGTCCACGACCTCGCCGGCCGCCACCTGCTGGGCAACCTTGGGGTCAAGAACGTGGATGCTCATGAGGCCTGGGTCGTAAACATAGATCTGTAGGAATTGTACACGCCAAAGCGCTTTTCCCCACGCCCCCCGAGTGACTCCCCGGACGGGCCTCGGAAGTGTACAATCCGGGACTATGCTGAAGGAGAACGGATGACGAACGAAAGGGGGGCTTCGCCCGAGCCCCGGAAAGAAGCGCTGCCGCTCGACGATGTCAGCAGGCTCGTCGAGCTCCTGACCGAGAGCGGGGTAGGCGAGATCCGGGTCAGGCAGGGGGATCTGGAGGTCAACGTGAAGGCCAGGACCGATGCCCTCGCCGAACAACCACACCCCATGCCTCGTGAAGAGATCGCCCTCGTCCCCGAGGAGGCGGAAGCATCGGTTGAATCACTGCCCGAGCGGAACGGGAGCTTGCACGTGGTGCGTTCTCCGGTGGTGGGGACGTTCTACCGGGCGCCGGCGCCGGGAGAGGAGCCTTACGTGGAGGCGGGGGACCTCGTCGGCAAGGGACAGACGCTGTGCATCGTCGAGGCGATGAAGCTGATGAACGAGATCCCCGCGGAGGTTTCGGGCGAGGTGGTCGAGGTCCTGGTCGAGAACGCGAAGGGCGTCGAGTACGACGAGCCGCTCTTCCGCATCCGGTCCGAGGCCCCCTCCTAGGTCCCGTGATCGGCAAAGTCCTCGTCGCGAACCGGGGCGAGGTAGCTCTGCGCGTCATCCGCGCCTGCCGCGAGCTGGGCTTGAGGAGTGTCGCCGTCTACTCGACCGCCGATGCGGACTCTTTGCACCGACTTTTGGCCGACGAGGCGGTCTGCATAGGACCTGCTCAAGCCCAGAGCAGCTACCTGAACATCCCCGCCATCATCTCCGCCGCCGAGCTAACGGGCGCGAGCGCCATCCACCCCGGCTACGGCTTTTTGGCCGAGAACGCCCGGTTCGCGGAGATCTGCGAGGCCTGCAACATAAAGTTCCTCGGCCCCTCCTCCTCGGTTATAGCCCGCATGGGCGACAAGGCCTCCGCCCGGCGGGTGGCGATGGCCGCGGGCGTCCCCGTTACCCCCGGCAGCGACGGCTCGTGCCGGAGCGCCGCGGAGGTAAAGCGCGTGGGGGCGGAGGTCGGCTACCCGCTGGTCATAAAGCCGAGCGCCGGTGGCGGGGGCAAGGGGATGCGCGTGGTACGCGCCGAGGACGAGGTCGAGGACGCCTACCTGCAGGCCAGCCGGGAGGCCGGGGCGGCTTTCGGCGACGGCTCATTGTACGTCGAGCGTTTCATGAGAGAGCTCCGGCACGTGGAGGTGCAGGTCCTGGCGGATGGGCGCGGGAGGGTGGCGATCTTCCCCGAGAGAGACTGCTCCATTCAGCGCCGCTACCAGAAGCTGGTCGAGGAGTCCCCGGCCCCGAACCTGCCCGAAGGGGCCCGCGAGGACATAAAGGCCGCCGCAGCCTTGCTCGTCGAGTCCTTGGGCTACGAGGGCGCTGGGACGGTCGAGTTCGTGTACGCGCAGGAAGAGTTCTTCTTTATCGAGATGAACACGCGGCTGCAGGTCGAGCACCCCGTGACTGAGATGGTCACGGGCGTGGACTTGGTCGCCGAGCAGCTCGCCGTGGCCTCGGGGGAGGGGCTCTCCGTTTCCGGGGAACCGAGCTTGTGGGGGCACGCCATCGAGTTCAGGATCAACGCCGAGGACTCTCGGCGCAACTTCTTGCCCCAGACGGGCCCGATAGAGTTCTACAACCCGCCCGGCGGTCCCGGGGTACGGGTGGACTCGCACCTGTACTCCGGCTTCAAGGTCACACCGTACTACGATTCCCTGCTCGCTAAGCTTATCGTCCACGCGCCCGATCGGGACGCGGCCCTCAGGCGCGGGGTGCGGGCCCTGGACGAGTTCGCCATCGCGGGGTTAGAGACGACGTTGCCCTTGCACCTCGCGATACTGGAGGACGAGGCTTTTAGGCGGGGCATGGTATCGACGCGCTTTTTGGCCGAAAGGGAGCTCAAGAGCGACGGAAGGGGGCTCCTACGACTCGCCGCAGCCGGCCGATCCTCTTCGTCTTAGGAGGCTCCTCCTTAGGAGGTGGGTTCGGGTCCGTGCCCTTCTCGTCCATCCGTTTTACCCACAGCTCGTGCACGAGGACATGCAGCGCCGCGACCAGGGGGATCGCGATCAGGACGCCCACGAAGCCGAAGAGCGTGCCCATTATCAGAAGCGCGAAGACGATGATCACCGGGTGCAGGGAGACCGCCCGGCTCATCACCAACGGTTGGATAATATTCCCCTCGACGAACTGCACCCCCGCGTACGCGAGGATCACCCACAGTGCCTTCACGGGGTCGTCGGCGAGGGCCAGGAGGATCGGCGGTATCACGGAGATAGCCGGCCCGACGAACGGTATAAAGGCCAAAAGCCCACTCAGGATACCCAAAAGAAGCGCGAACGGTATCCCGATAACGAATAGGGCCACGGTGAAAAGCATCCCGATAACCGCCATCGACACGAGCTGTCCCAAGAACCACCTCTGGACGTTCCAGTACATCTCGTTGAGGATCTCACGAACCCTCTCTCGCCAGCCGGCTGGATAGAGCGCCACGAACCCGTTCACGAGCGGCTCGGGCCGCGCGACCGCGAAGATGGTCGAGACCAGGACCACGAACCCGAAGGAGAGGACGTTCGCCACGCTCGCGCCCACGCTGACGAACGTCGAGAACGCGCCGCCGGAGAGGAAGCTCCGCGCGGAATCCAGAAGCTGCTGCAGCTCCGGGAGGGCGATCTCCAGGCCGAAGCGGCCCCGCAGGTTCTCGACGAGCCCCTGCACCTCGGAGAGAAATATCGGCGCGTCCTCTGCTAGCTGCAAGGCCTGGTCCTGCACGATGGGCGCCAGCGCCAGAACCACCAGGGTGAGGGCGAAGGCGAGGATCCCCAGCACGATCAGAGTCCCCCATACGCGCGAGAGGCCCTTGCGGGCGAGGTAGTCCACGGGCCGGCTGATGATGATCGAGAAGAGCAGCGTCAGGAGGAGGACCAGCACCACGGCCCGGATCTGGTAGACGAAGTACACCGCGAGCAGGAGCGCGAAAGCCAGACCGACCCCAGCGTAGACGGTGCGTCTCTGCGTTTCGAGATCGGCGGTCAAAGAACCCCTCTTATAGCTGCCTGCGCCGGTCGTTTCGTTCGGCGGCGTTTTCGCAATTATACGCCTTCCCGCCGAACACCCCGACGGTCGGCGTGTTATCGTTTAGCATCTGGTTTTTGGGGTCCTGAGCGCGGAAGGAGGGTCATTGGCGGAAGAGGTTCAGCGGGAGGAGAAAAGGCTCCTCTTCGGCGGCATGGCCCGCCGGGGCGGCGTGGACTTCTTCGGGCCCAACTACAGCAGCTCCGCCGAGCGCCGGGACGGCAAGATCTACGTCTGGATAGACCCCTCGAAGCTCTGGCAACCCGGAGGCGTCCTGGGTCGGATCTCCAAATGGCCCGTCTTGCGCTCCGTCTTCTTCTGGGTCCGCATCCTTCTGCAGCTTTTGGGCTCGATCTGGGCCCTCGTCTCCTTCGTCGGGGTCATAGCCGTCCTCTGGCTCTTCGTGAGCCTCATGGATTTCGGATCAGAGTCCCTCGGTGGGTTCTTCGGCGCCGTGCTTGCTTTCTTCGCCATCTTCCCCATCCTGCCGGTTCTCCTCCTCTTCTTCGCCGCCATGAAGTTCACCTCTATCGGCCGCTACCACGGCGCCGAGCACAAGGCCGTCGCTGCCTACGAAAAGTACGGTGAAGTCACCTTAGAAGGCGCCAAAAGCATGAGCCGCCTCCACCCCCGCTGCGGCACCAACATCCTCATCTACATCTTCTTCGCCGCCCTCGTGGACCCACTCATAGACTGGGCTCCCTGGGCCGTCCTCCAGTTCATCCTCATAAGCGAGGCATGGTTCGTCTTCGGCAAGACCCGGGCATCCATCGCCATCGGCGACTTCGTCCAGAAGTACCTCACCACCTC
>JALZEL010000255.1 GCA_030862075.1 Actinomycetota bacterium
GCTCGTGCCGGGCCTGAGGCGCTACCGGCTCGCGTCGCTCGTCTCGCACTTCGGGGTACGCGCGGCCCCTAACCACCGCGCTTTGGCCGACGCCGCCGCTACGACCGAGGTTTTCCTAAAGCTCGTCAGGCTTCTGGGCTCGGCCGGGGTGCGAAGCGTCGGGGAGGCGGCCACGCTCACGTCGAACGGGCGGATCAAGCCACAAAAAAGCCACCTAGCCGACGGCTTGCCCCGGACACCGGGCGTCTACTACTTCGTGGACAAGCACGGCGACGTGCTATACGTCGGCAAGGCCAAGGACCTCAAGAGCCGCGTCAGGACCTATTTTAACGGAGGGGACGGGCGGCGCAAGATCGAGCACCTGGTGAGGGAGGCCGCCGAGGTGCGCTACAAAGAGAGCTCCTCGGAGCTACACGCCCTCATCCTCGAGGCCCGCGAGATAAAGCGCCTCCTCCCGCGTTACAACTCTGCTGGACGAGACGAGAAGGCGAGCTGGTTCATCAAGCTCGACACGAACGAGCCCTACCCCGTCCCGGAGCGGGTGCCGGGCAAGGAAGCGCAGAGCGGGATAACCTACCTGGGCCCTTTCCGGAGCGCGAGCGTCCTGGATACCTGCATCGAGGCTTTAGGCAGGATCTTCCCCTTGAGGCGCTGCCCCGGGGATTCCGAAGATGGCGTCTGCTTCTACGGTCAGATGGGTCGCTGCGCCCCGTGCCAGGGCATGAGCAAGGAGGAGTACCGGGCGGAGGTGATCGGTGGTCTCGTGGACCTGCTGCGCGGCGAGGGCGGCGAGGAACACCTCGAGGCTCTGATAAGGGTGCGAGACAGGCTCGCGGACGAACTCGAGTTCGAGGCGGCCGCCCGCCTCAGGGAGCTCATCGCCAGCATCGAGCGCGTCCGCCTGGCGCGTGCCGTTATGAACTTCGAGGGCGTCTCGGCGCTCGTCACCCCCTCGATCGAGCCCGGCCTCATCGAGGTCTTCGCCTTGGCCGGGGGCCGACTCGTCGCCCACAAGGGCTTCGAACCTTTGGATGCCGCCGGTCTCGCCCTGTTCGCCGAAGAAGTCCTGACCGGCCACGACGCAGCCGTCTCTCCCGGCGGGGAGGGCGCGGACGAGGCCCGGGTCGTCGCCGCGTACCTCAAGAGGCACCGTGCGGACGTCGAGGCGGTTCGCCTGTCCTCTCCCGCGGACCTCGTGGACGCCGCGCGGAGGTTGGCCGAGGGGGATCTGGAGCATGAGGACATGATAAAATAAGCGGCAAAGTGTTTGAACTTCCGGGGTAGCCATAAAGGGCGGTTAGTTATGGCGCAGGGCGTACAGGGAACAACGCGCAGGATACTCTTGGTGGACGACGAGCCGTCAATCCAGAAGATGCTCACGCACGCTCTGGAGCGGGAAGGTTTCCAGGTGTACACCGTGGGCGATGGTGAGGCGGCGCTCGAGGCGATCGAGACTTACGAGCCGCACCTGATCATCCTGGACATCATGCTGCCGAAGATAGATGGCACGGAGGTCATCCGGCGGGTAAGGTGGGGGAGCGACGTGCCGGTTATCATGCTCACGGCGAAGGACGACGAGATCGACCGGGTCGTGGGCCTAGAGCTCGGGGCCGACGACTACGTCACGAAGCCGTTCGCTGTCCGGGAGCTCGTGGCCAGGGTGCGCGCGATCATGCGCCGGGCGTCGGCGATCACGGAGCAGCGCCAGGACGAGCTCTCCTACGACGGGCTGAAGATCCACCTGCCCAGCCGCAGGGTCGCCGTGGGCGGCGAAGACGTCGACCTGACCTACACGGAGTTCGAGCTTCTGGTGACGCTCGCCTCCAACCCGGGCCGGGTGTTCTCGCGGAGCACGCTCCTCACGAGGGTGTGGGGCGACGAGTTCCGCGACGAGCGCACGGTCGACGTGCACATCCGTCACCTGCGTGAGAAGATAGAGCGCGACCCCCGGAACCCCGAGTTTATCCACACCGCCCGGGGCGTCGGGTATGTCTTCCGTTAAAGAGAGGCTATTACTCCCTAAGCGCAAGGACCGGCGCCCTAAAAAAGCCCTCCCGAAGGGCGGGCGCGTCCTCCCGTCGTGGTTATCGACCCGGTGGCTCTTGTCCGGTGGGCGTGGCGTCGATCTCAGGTCCCGCGTCAGCATCCGGGTGTGGCTTACGGTGCTGTTCTTGTTGGTGACCACGTTCGCAGGGGCAATGGCGTACTCGATAGTCTCCCCGGTCCTCGGGGAAACCCTGGAACAATCGGCGAAGGCGAGCTTCGGACAGACGTTCGAGCCGCTCGAGGAGCAGCTCCAGCGCAACCCCCGGATCACTGAGCAGTACATAACTGCCTACGCAACCCTCCGCGGTGTACAGTGGGGCATAGTACACGTCGATAGCGGCGAGGTTCTGCGGGGCGATCCCGGCGAATACGACGCCCAAGCGTTGCAGACGGCGGCCGAGCAGCAGGAGCCCTACACGGAGCTAGCGCTGGTCGAAAGTGGTGACCGCGAGGGACAGACGCTCGCGACCTACGCCTCCCCCATAGAAGTCCCCGGCGAGTCCGGAACGGCGCTCGTCTTTACCCGGTACTACACCGCGAACGAACTCCAGAGTGCGTCCGAAGCCATGGAGGGCATCAGGCAGAGGGTGTTCCTTGCCGGGGCTCTGGCGCTCTTGATCGTGGGCTTCTGGGGGTACGTGGCGGCGAACTTGATCTCGCGTCGCCTCAACAGGCTCGATACGGCCGCCCGCCGCCTGGCCGCCGGCAACTTCGACGAGCGTATCACCACCCGCATCGAGGACGAGATGGGCCAGCTCGGCGAGACGTTCAACGCGATGGCCTCTTCGCTCAAAGGCGCCTTCCGGCAGGTCGAGCAGGAGAAAGCGCGCGGCCAAGCCATCCTCGACGGCATGACCGACGCGGTTGTCGGCGTGGACAGGGACCTGAACCCCACCTTCCTCAACCCTCGGGCACGCGAGCTTTTGGAGGGCTCTGACCCCGCCTTCCACGGCCGTTTGCAGGAGGTCCTCGCCAAGAGCCGCTTCTCCGGTCCGGTCACCGAGCCGGAGGCCCAAGCAGGGGACAGGATCATAGAGATACGGGCCGCCCCTTTGGAGGACGGGGCTCTGGCTATTCTGCGCGACGTCACCGAACAGCGTCAGATCGAACACGCCAAGGCCGAGTTCATCGCCAACGCCTCACACGAACTCAAAACACCCCTCTTCGCCCTCTCCGGCTACCTGGAGATACTCGAGGACGAGAGCGACGAGGAGGTCCGTAAGGCCTTTCTCAAGGACATGCAGGCCCAGACCGAACGCTTGCAGGGCCTCACCCGCACCCTCCTCGACCTCTCCCGCCTAGACGCGAACGCAGTAACCTTCAGGCTCGAAGAGGTGGACCTGGAGGAGCTCTTGCACGAGCTCAGGCGGGACTTCGCCTACACGGGGCGCGAGATCCAGATCCACGCCGAAAAAGACGTTCCGCCGGTGAGAACCGACCCCACGCAGCTTCACCGCATGCTAGCAATACTCCTGGACAACGCGCTCAAGTACTCGGGCGGTCCCCAAGGCGACGGGCCCGTGGACCTGAACCTCCACCGCGAGGACAGCCGCGCCGTCGTCAGCGTCGCCGACCGTGGGTGCGGCATCCCCGAAGCGGAGCTCCCGCACATCTTCGACCGCTTCTACCGCGCCCAAGGCTCCTCCCGAGCCGACGGCACGGGCTTGGGGCTCGCCCTCGCGGGCGAGATCTCCGACCACCTCGGCGGCGAGATCCTCGTCGAGAGCCAACCCGACTTCGGCAGCACCTTCTCCGTCTTCTTGCCCCTCGCGGACGGGTCCGACGGATGAACAAATTCCAATATTTTCTTAGTTTTTGTTAAGGTTTACTCTACCGCTACCAAACCTTCGTCTGTAGAATAGTCCCTGGGGCGGTGTACGGTTCGCGGATTCTCCCCCCTCCCCGCGGACTGGAAGCTGCCCCTTTTGCTTGTCTCGGTAGTCTACCGAGGGGGTATCGACGGTATCCCGAACAGGTCGAAGACCGGTCCGATCAGGGCGAGCACGAAGCCCAAGGGCGAGATCCCCGGCAGGAAGATAGAGATGAGCAAGAGGCCGAGCAGGATCATAGGCCCGTACTGGTACATGAAGTTCACGAAACCGTCCAGAGAGCGCGGCAGGAACGGGTAGAGAATCGACGCACCGTCGAGCGGCGGGATCGGTATGAGGTTGAGGATAAAGAGCAGTCCGTTCGCCAAAGCCAAAAACCAGACCACGATGGACCAGTACCCGCCCTCGAACGGCGGCAGCTTGAGGAGCACCGCACAGAGGGCAACGATGAGGAGGTTCGAGACCGGGCCAGCGGCGGCGACGGCCACCGGTCCCCACACGCCGCCTCTAAGTTTGGAGGGCGTAACCGGGGTCCTCCCCCAGCCCACGCCTACCAGGAAGATCATCAGGACGCTCAACAGCTCCAGGTGCGCCGCCGGGTTCAGCGTAACCCGACCATCGCGGTAGGCTGTGTCGTCGCCTAACGAGTAGGCCGACGAGGCATGCGAGGCCTCGTGCACCACGATACCCGCCAGAATACCCGCGACGAACGCCACTGCGGCGACCGGATTCTGTTCGAACAAGGAGAGGAACATCGCGCCCTTATATTATACGCTGGTAGGCGTGGCGGGCGGAGGTTCCGTCAATCGACCTCCAGGGCCGAGACCGTGACGTGGTTGCCGGCGTCGGAGGTGTAAGAGGCAAGCTGTGGTTTCAGGACCTTGCTCGAGTCGGCCACGCTTCCGAGCTCGGTTATCCCGGCCGTGACGGGAGACTTGGGGCCTACACCGCTACCTATCTCCTGCACCAAAGAGACGTAGACCCTGATCTCCGGGTTGTCGGCGGGCTTTATCTCCACGACGTTGGCGCCTTCTTGCAGCACGGGGTCCGGACGTATCGCCGTCACGGTCCCGGTCACCGGCGAGTAGACCTCCGTTCCCGCCTCGGCCCCGACGTCTAAAGCGCCCGTGCGCGGGCCCTGCCTGCTGGCCGGGCTCATGACGTAGTACTGGATCTTCTCGGGCGTGGAGCCGTTCGCGAGCAGCCCTAACACGGGGTTCCCAGAGAGGTTCTTCCCCCGCGGTGACATCTCGATAAGGCTCTCGCCCTCCGGATGGTATCCGAGCCCCGTAACCTCCTCGGGCCGGATCGGGCTGAAGATGCTAACGCCGGCGACCCCGGCTAGCACCGCGTCCGGGCCCGCGTTGTTCGGGTCTATGGGGAGCGCCTGGTCTCTCGCCCTCGAGGTCTGGACGAACGCCGCGAGGACGAGCGCCAGAATGCCCAGCAGAACCACGGAGACGGCGAGCGTCCGCCGCCGCCGGTACACGCTGGCTCCCTTCGGACTACGAGCATCCCGATACCTTGCGGGCCACCTAACAGGAGCGTCGTCGCGTCGGAGCGCAGGCCTCCGACGGTTCGGCGTCGCGTTAGTCCTGCTGTGGTGTCCGGCCTCAACATGTTGGGCCCGTTGTGCGCTACCCCCTCGCATACTGGGGTGGCATTATACATAAGCGGCAACAGAAGTAAAACGCAGACAACAGAAGTAAACGGACGCAACAGAAGTGAAACATGTCCAACTGCGACCCGAGGGACTGGTATATTCTTATTTGGGCATATAGAAAGAGCGCCGCCACTGAAGTCAGCGTCGGAGAGAGAGTGTCCGCCAAGAAGCTGGTCGTCTCGACCTACCTGCAATACGTACTCATCGCCCTCGGCGCTCTGCTCCTGTTCGCGTTCGTCCGGCAGCTGGGCGGCGTCCTTCTCACGTTTTTGCTAGCGGCGATCCTGGCCTACGTGCTAAACCCGCTGGTCCGGCTGCTCGAAGGGTGGCGCATCCCCAGGGTTGTCGCGGTGATCGGGGTGTTCGTAGCGCTCGTCGCGGCGGTTTCGGCCGCGCTGCTGGTCCTCATTATCCCTGCCGCGGGCCAGGTGCATGACCTCATACAGAACCCGGAGGTCCTGGCGGAAGGGGCCACGAGGCTCTTGAACCGGGCGCAGGAGCTACCCTACGTAGGGGAGCAGATCGCCACCACCGACCAGGCTGAGCTCGAGCAGTTCGTGCAGAGTAACGCGCCCTCGGCCGGGCAGGTCTTTAGCGGTGCTATGGGTTTCATAGGTGGGGTCTTCGGCGTCTTCGGCGCGGTACTCAACCTCGTGCTCATGCTCATCATCTCCATCTACCTTCTGCTCGACAGGGAGAGGATCGCGCGCGCCACGCTCCGCGCGGTGCCGGCGACGATCCGGAACCAGACCGTCGAGCTCTTCCACGCCGTCGAAGAGGCCCTCGTCAAGTACGTCAAGGCACAGCTTCTGCTTTGCGCGATTATGGGTGTCATAGGCTGGGCCATAGCCTTCTTCACCTTCGGTAGGTACGCCGTCCTGATCGGCCTCTGGGTCGGCTTCACGGAGATCATCCCCGTGCTCGGCCCCTTTCTCGGAGCGATCCCAGCGGTCGTGATAGCGCTCTTTGATGGCGGCGTCACCCTAGCCCTCTTGGTCGCCGCGCTCTTTCTCGTCGCCCAGCAACTGGAAGGCAACGTCCTGCAGCCGAGGATAATGGGCGGCTCCGTCGGCGTGCACCCTTTGTGGGTGCTCTTCGCCACCCTAGCCGCGACGGCTCTTTACGGCGTCGTCGGCGCCGCCTTCGCCGTCCCCATCGTCGCCATAATCGCGGCCGCCTCCCGATACTTGCGCGAAACGCTCCTCTTAGAGCGCTGGCGCAAGGCCCCCGTCACGGAGATCGTCTTCGAAGAGGGACAACCGGAAGCCGTGGCTACCGGCGAAGAGCCAGCGAGCCTGCGGAGCTCCGCGGAGGGGAAGGGGTAGGCCGCGGTGGGGTTGCCGCACCGGGAGCCGCGCCGACCGTTCTCCCACAAGGAGGCCTTCCGGCAGCTGATGCGCCCTCTGGTCCGCTTCCTCTCGGCGATGCGAGTCCGCCCGGACTCTTTGACCGCCACGGGGTGGGTCCTCTCGGTCGTCGCCGCTACCCTGTTCGCGCTCGGCTACACCAAAACGGGCGGCGCCGTGATGCTCTTCGCGGGCCTCTTCGACGCCCTGGACGGCGCGGTCGCCCGTGAGTCCAATAAGATGAGCGACTTCGGCGCCTTCCTGGACTCGACGCTCGACAGGCTCTCTGAGTCGGCGATCTTCGTCGGCGTGGTCTTTTTCTACGCGGCCTCTTCTAGACCCTACGAAGCCTTGCTCGCCGGCGCCGCGATGACCTTCTCGCTCATGACCTCCTACTCCCGCGCCCGGGCCGAAGGTTTGGGTCTTGAGTGCGAGGTCGGCCTCCTGGAACGCGCGGGTCGCGTCGTGATCCTCTCGCTCTTCTCCTTGGCGGGCTTCTTGACCCTCGGCGTCGGTCTCGTCGCCGCCGGCGCCCTCGTAACCACCGCCCAGCGCATGCTCCACGTACGCCGCCTGACGAGAACCCCCTAAAGACCCGTGCCCGAAAGCTCCTCCGTACCTCCCGTCACGAGCGACTACGAGGCGAAGACCTCCTACGAGACAGCTCGTCTGGCTCGCCGTAAGGAACGCGCCGGGCTAGAACCTTTCGGCGATCCTCTATCCGGCGTCGTACTCGTCGCGGAGAGCGCCCCGGAAGGGGCGGCGAACTCCCGAATAGTGGAGGCCCTACGCCGCAGCCTCGCCGCCGTAGGGCTAGAGAGGGCCTACGTCATCTGGGCCCGCCCGAGCTTACTCGAAGAGGTACTCTCCCTCGAGCCCACCATCCTCGTAGCGGTAGGACCTGCCGCCGCCCGCGCCATAGACTCTCTCGACTACCCCCTCGCCGAAGCAGGGTTCTCAGAAGCCCCCGAAGGCTCGTGGTTCGCCTGGACTAAAGGCACCTTCGGGCTCAAGATCCCCGCCCTCACCCCGGCCCTGAGCGACGACAGAGCCAAACGCCACTTCTGGAAGGCCTTCCGCGCCCTCCGCGCCCTCGCCCCCGGAGGGCGCCTTGATCAAGGCCCTTAACACCCCCGCCCGTAAGAAGGCAGAGGTACTTATCAGGCGATAAACGAGAAATAGATCCCTGATCAAACAGGATAGCTCCCGAAGTACACCTTTGCCGACTTGCGCAAACCTTGCGGATATTAAGTTTTATTAAAAAAGCATTTCGTCCGGGAAACAGGAAT
>JALZEL010000292.1 GCA_030862075.1 Actinomycetota bacterium
CGCGAGCCCTCGCCGCGGCGCATGAACACCGGATCGCCACCGACGGAGCGAAACGCCCGCACCGGGCTGTTGACCCCCCCGGGGAGGCGATGCGTCGCCCGCTCCATGAGGCGTGCGGAGCGGTCCACCGCCAGCACCTCTCTTGCGCTCGTGCTTCTATCTTGCAACCGGGCGTGCCCCCTTCTGTTTCATTGTATGCAATTTTAAACTAAGGCAGGCCTTGCAGCGGTGATAACGCTTACCCGGCCTCTTTGCTGGATTTTCTAGGCGGAGGGCACGACCTGTCGCAGATGCCCTACCTTCAGGTACACCTTCGTGACCCGCCGTTCGTTCGCGTGGCGTCCGCTGATGCCGACGATAGATTCGGCTATCGCCAGCTCGTGCAAGCGCGCTAACCCTCCTCCCTCAGCTCTTCTATAAGCCCCAGCAGCACGTGGTAGACGGAGGCCTGCACCTCCTGAATGCGTGGGATGTAGTCCGAGCGTACCACCACCGCGTGGTCCGCGAGCCGCTCGCCCACGATCTTCCCCCCATCGTAGCCCACGATGCCCACCGTCAGCAGCCCACGTTTGCGAGCTTCGGCCAGGGCGTGCAGGATGTTGGCCGAGCCCCCGCTGGTCGAGATGCCTACGGCTACGTCGTCCTCCGGCCGGGCGTGGGCGATGAGCTGGCGAGTGAAGATAGCCTCGCTGCCGATGTCGTTGGCGATGGCCGTGATGTTGGCCGGCTCGGCGGATAAAGAGAGCGCCGGAATGGGCTCCATGCCTGGTGGCGGAGCTACGCAGTCGGCGACCAGGTCGTTCGCGTCCGTGGCCGACCCGCCGTTGCCGAAGGCTATGATCTTGCCCCCCCGCCCGAGCCGCTCGGAGATCGCTGCGGCGATCTCCGCGATGGCGGACGCCTCCGTCTCGGCGGCGGCAGCCCGCATGCCGTTCACCTCCTCCATCTTCTGCAGCATCGAGCCCTGCACCTCTTTCACAACCTCCTTGAGCTGCTGCTCCCCTTTGCCCAAGAAGGGATAGAGGAAGGAAGAAGCTCCCACATCGTGGCCCTGCTCGCGGTGCTCGAAGTATACATGCACCGTCTCCCAGAGCATGTGGTAGAGGACCTCGAAGACCTCCTGACAGACGAACGGGTCCTCGTCCGGTAGATCGAACGGGTAATCCCCCGCCTCCCCCGTCAGGGCAAACGTGAGCGCGCCGCGCTCCCGCGCCGTAAGGAGCGCCCGCTCCACCGCTGGATCTGCAGCCGGAAAGGAGAATCCCATGACCATGTCCTCCGGACGCAGGATGACCGGCAGGCGCCTCTCGAAATCCTGACCAACGTCCAGCGCCGGCAGGGCTCGCTTACCCACGATCACCGGGTGCACGAACTCCACCGAGACGTGCTCTGCATCGGTGGTGGCAGAACCGCGCCCGAACGCCAGGAGACGACCACCAGCCAAAAATCGGCGGGACATCTCGTGGCAGGCCTCGGCCAGCCGAGGGGCCTCAGCCCTGAAGAAGGACTCAAAGATCTTGTTGCGCCGGAGCAACTCCGTCCTGCTCCGGGTAGTGAGGGCACTCGTATCGACCGTCATCTCTCCTGCTTCCCGACCCAGAACGTCACAGGTGCTGGAGCTGGTTCATTCCTGAGAAGCCTCCGTTTCGCCCTGCCTCTGCACGATTTCGGACGGGCTCTCCATCTCGGCCAGCGGGTAGATGTCGTAACGGGCGAAGTTGTAGACGGGTGCCATGGCCAGCAACCGCTCGAGCTCTTCGTTGGAGGCGACGTCGTAGATCCACGCGCCGCCGTGCTTGCCGACTATGTGGTAGCGCTGCTCCAACTTGCCCTCATCCGCCACCTCTTTCGCGTACTCGGGCATGCGCATGACGGCGTGGACGACCTCAGTGCTCAGCCGGGCGAGATCCAGCTCCCACATCACCAAGAACTTCACCGCTCCGATCCTCCCGGCGCCCTCAACAAATTCTCGGCAGCGGATCGCCGACGAGCATATCTATCATGCGGGTGCCGCCGAACCCGGTGTGCATGAGGACCATCCGCGCCGGCTCCTCGCGCACCTCCCCGATGAGCGAGGCTTCCTCTCCGCCCTCAACGCCGCGCAGCGCCTCTAAAGCGCCATCGGCGACTTCGGGAGCCACGACGGCGAGGAGCTTGCCCTCGTTGGCTACGTAGAGGGGGTCTATCCCTAAGATCTCGCACGCCCCGTGCACGACGTCCCGGATCGGGATCTTCTCTTCCCAGAGCGCGACGCCGAACCCCGAGTCGCGGGCGAGCTCGTTCAAAACCGTGCCCGCCCCGCCACGCGTGGGATCGCGCATGAAGCGCAGCCCCGGCCCCGCGGTCTCTTTGAGCACCCCGACCAGCGGGGTGAGGGGTTGGGTGTCCGAGAGCACCTCAGCTTCGAGCTCCAGGTCTCCGCGTGCGATCAGGATGGCGGCTCCGTGGTCACCCAGAGTGCCGGAGCAGAGGATCTTATCCCCCGGCCGCACGGAAGCGGATGATAAGTTTAGCTCTGGGTCCGCGGCTCCCACCCCGGTAGTGACGACGTAGAGCCCGTCGCCCTTCCCACGCTCGACCACCTTGGTGTCCCCGGTGGCGATAGATACCCCGGCCCGCCCGGCGGCTATAGCCATCGCTTCTACCTCATGCGCCAGCACCTCGGTCTCCAACCCCTCCTCGACGATGAGGGCGGCGGAGAGCCCTATAGGGGTGGCCCCGGAGACCGCCAGGTCGTTCACCGTCCCGTTGACCGCGAGCTCCCCGATGGAGCCGCCGGGGAAGACCAGCGGGCGCACCACGAAGGAATCGGTGGTCAGGGCAATCTGGGCATCCCCGAAAGGCAGCAGCGCCGCGTCCGAGAGCGGCGCGAGCGCCGGGTTGTCGAGGGCCGGTAGCAAGAGACCTTCTATGAGCTTGCTGGTCGCCTTGCCCCCGGCCCCGTGGCTCATGTCTATGCGCGGGGCGGTGAACTTCGGCTGCCGGCGGCGGTTCTGCTCGAGCGCGTCGAGGACGCGTTGCTCTCTCTGCTCGCTCACTTCCTGGAACCTATCTCGACCTTCTCGAACGACTTGCGGCCGAAGTTGTAGTAGGCGGCACAGGCGCCCTCGGAGGAGACCATGAGCGCGCCAAGAGGGTGCTCCGGCGTGCAGGACGTGCCGAAGACCTTGCACTCCGGGGGCTTCAAGACGCCCTTCAAGACCTCCCCGCACTGGCAGGCCTTCGGGTCCGCTACCCGCACGCCCGGCGTGGAGTAGCGCACCTCGGCGTCGAAGTCCGCGTACGCCGGGGAGAGCTTGAGCGCCGACTGGGCGATGAAGCCCAGGCCCCGCCACTCGAAGTACGGCCTGAGCTCGAAGACCTCGGCCAGGCTCTTGAGGGCCTGCAGGTTCCCCTCCCAGAGGACTACCCGGCCGTACTGGTTCTCGACCTCGCAGCGTCCCTCTTCAAGCTGGCGCATGAGCATCAGGACGGACTGCAACAGGTCCAGCGGCTCGAACCCCGCCACCACGCACGGCTTGCCGTAGTCTTCGGACATGAACTCGTAGGGCCTGCAGCCGATCACCGTGGAGACGTGCCCCGGCCCGATAAAAGCATCGAGCCTGAGGTCCGGCGAGTCTAAGAGCGCCCGCACCGGCGGCACGATGGTCACGTGGTTGCAGAAGACGGAGAAGTTCTCTATGCCCTCCTTCTTGGCCCGCTGCAGGGTGAGCGCCGTCGAGGGAGCCGTGGTCTCGAACCCTATGGCGTAGAAGACCACCTCCCTGTCCGGGTTCTCCCGCGCGATGCGCAAAGCGTCTAGGGGCGAGTAGACCATGCGGATGTCGGCGCCTTCGGCTTTTACCTCCAAGAGGTTCCCCTTGGAGCCCGGTACCCGCATCATGTCCCCGAAGCAGGTAAAGATTACTTCGGGGCGTTCGGCGACCTCTATGCCCTCGTCCACCCGGCCCATCGGTAGCACGCAGACCGGGCAGCCGGGACCGTGCACCAGCTCCACCTGATCCGGCAAAAGGTCTTTGATGCCGTGCCGGTAGATGGTGTGGGTGTGTCCTCCGCAGACTTCCATGATCTTGTAGTGTCGGTCCGGGTCCGTGACCGAGGCGATCTCCGCCGCCACCGCCCGCGCAAGCTCCGCGTTTCTGAACTCGTCTACGTACTTCACTAAAAATCCTCCTCGTCCCGCGCCGCCACCCTCCCGATGGCGACGCCCCCGTGCGTCAACAGAACCTCTCCCACCCGTACCGGGGCCACCAGCTCCACGGCCATCTGCGCCTGGTTGCCTGTGGCGTCCTCGCAGAGGGCGTCGTCCCCCTCTACGGAGATCACCCGTACGGGTATACCGGCGTCGGAGCACACGACGCACCCGTCGTGGTCCAGGGTGCAGGCAACATCCGGCAACCTCAGATCTCCCTCACCCATGCCTACTCTATCTGGGATGCCTTGAGCTCCTCCAGCTCCTGCTCATATTCCTCGCCGATCTCCTC
Source organism: Actinomycetota bacterium (assembly GCA_030862075.1). Lineage (GTDB taxonomy): Bacteria > Actinomycetota > Rubrobacteria > Rubrobacterales > Rubrobacteraceae > Rubrobacter_F. Next base: position 4,485 of record JALZEL010000292.1, read on the forward strand.
CAGGGCCCGCAGGGCGGAGTGTGCCTCGGCTTCATCGAGCTTGGACAT
>JALZEL010000339.1 GCA_030862075.1 Actinomycetota bacterium
GTTCCTCACCGACTAGGAGCTACCATGGACACCGCCTGGAACGACCCTAGTGATCTTCTGAGAAGATCCCTTCTAGAGGATGTTTGGTAATAGGGTGAACACTACCTTAACACCACAATTTCACTGCGGATGGCCGCCGAATCGAGACCGAAAGTCCTGCTCTGACGCTCTGACGCTCTGGGGAGCGACTTTTCGGGCCCATCTACGCTTTGCAAAACTCCCTCTAGAGACTGTCTGGAAACTCCGAATAGACTCTATTTCGGGGTCTCACGAGCCTTCGGAACGGGGCGAAAAGGTGCCTCTCATCGACGCTTTGCGCTATCGAAACGCGCCATCCTACCCGTCAGGCTATTTTCCAGACAGTCTCTCTAGGCAGTCAGGTGCATAGCCCCGGTCCAACACATATTCGATCGCTTTGGGTGGATCTGTGAAATCTCAAATGGTACTCACAGGACTACCACAGAAAAGTCGTCCAACATGATGGATTGTTGACCCGCACTGTAATAGCGCGGTGAGAAGAGAGAGAGATCCCTCACCGCCAAAGGGAAGGGAGATCCTCATGGGCCTGATGGACCTGACCCGGCTGGAGCACCACCAGCATCCGCGCCCCCCGCACCACGAACTCCGCCAGAAAACTGTCTTTGACTCCGGGGTTCGCGACATCGGTCAGGTGGCGAACCTCTACGTCGATGACGATAGGAACTTGCAGTTCGTGGATGTCGTCACGAGCGGGTTCTTGGGCTTGGGCAAGAAGCATCACCTTGTTCCGGTCGAAGCCATAACCGAGGAAGCACCAGGCTCGGTCACGCTCGGGGTGGATCAAGGGACCGTGGAGAATGCTCCGACCCTCTCCAACCCGCATGTTGGGCCTGATGACGAGCTACAGCGCGCCACGCGCGAGCACTACGGCTAGGGAGCAGTGCCCTCAGGACCGCGCGCTTCCGAGAACACCCTTCTTCTAGGTCGTTGGGTGAATAAGGGCAAGAGGAAGGGCCGGAGCCCCGAGCATAGGAGGGTTATGAGATGATGAATCCTAGAGAGAAAGGAGGCAATCTATGTACAAGCGCAGGAATCCTACCAGGCGTGAGCGGAGGAGATCCGGGAAGAGAGCCTCCCGACGCGCCGAAAAGGGGGTCGCGAAGTCGCTTGGCATCGTACTCGGCTTGTTCGCTGTTGTGGCCTTAGCGCTTCTTGCTCTATTGTATGTGTTGAGCTAGCGGCTGAATCAACACAAAAGAGCCGGAGCCCCGTAGGACCCCGGCCCGCAAGCGGCGGTTTGGCGCTCCTCGGCGCGGGGTAGTGGGTAGGCAAGCTGTAGCAGGAGCAGGGCCCGCCGTTGGAGGGAGGGTTATGGATCCCGAGCAGACAGGACAATTGCGAAGGTTCATCGAGGGTGCCGAATACCCGGCCAGAACCGAAGAGCTGGTCGCCGCTGCCGAAGAGCGCGAGGCTCCCCAGGAGGTGATCGAGCAGCTCAGGGGTTTGGGGCCGCAGAGGCATTTCCCCGGGCCAGAGGCCGTCATAGCAGCGTTATACCGCCCGCCGCCGGGCCCCGGTCAGGCCACCAGCCCCTAGTGGCGCTCTGCAACGAAAAGGCCGGAGCTCCTAGTGTAAGGACCCCGGCCCGGTCGGTAGTGGACTACTCCTCGCCGGCGGCTTCGAGGCGCGCCCTCGCACGCCGCAGGGACGCATCCCCGATAAGCTGTGTGGCCGCGGGGCTGGATCGGTCTATGTAGTTCGTGGCAAGCTCCGCGAAGGCCTCCGCGAGATCCGCGACGTCCTTCCCTCTGGGCTTTCTCCATCTCCGCCTCGAGGAACGGGAAGAGCACGTCCTCGCAGTAACGCATCCAGTCGGCGTCTTTGAGGACTTCGGCTTCCCCGCGGCTGGCGTCCACGGCGACGATCACGCGGCTGAACATCTCGCTAAGGGAGTACGCCACACGCGAAGGCTACGAGGTCCTCGAGGAGGTCTCCCTCGACGAGTACCCGAACGTGGTGGCCTGGATGGAGCGCCTCGAGGGTCGGGAGGCTACGAGGCGGCGGTCTGAAAGAAGACCAGCAAGTTCTAGGTTGGGACCGAACGGTCCTTTAGCAGCTCTGCTCCGTGTCGTCGCAGGACTCGACGTGCTCGAGGTTGTCCTGTAGCAGCGACTCCCCGAGTTTGAGCACCTCCAGGACCCGTTCGTCGACCACGGAGTAGTATGCGTTGCGTCCCTCGCGCCGCGCCTGCACGTAACCGCACCAGGACAGGCAGCGCAGATGGTCCGAGACCCGGGGCTGCGGAGCCCCCAGCTCCTTGACCAGCTCCCCGACCTTCATCTCGCCTCGCCGCGTCAAGAGCAAGAGTATCGAGAGCCGGGTCGAGTTGGCGAACCCGTTAAAGAACTTAGCGAGGAGACACATCTCCTTGCTCTCACGCCCCACAACGATCCCCGATAGGGGCTCCGACCTGACGAAGTTTTCTTGCATGAATTGCTCCTTCCACGCCCGCAACTACTATATACCCCTTCGCCGCCAGATGTATACGCTATTACACTTATATTATTAGACGATCAAGATGCCGTACCGGTTACGACGCGAGGTTCGGGAGACGGGCGAGTCTCGAACGGCGCTCAGGCTGGGCCCCCATGTACACGTAGTCGTTGTCCAGGGCCTCGAAGACCAGGAGGGCGGAGATCGCGGCGTTTCGCCTCCCGCCGGGTCGGGTAGGGAGATAACGCGCCGAACGCAACCTCACCGAGGAGGGACATGGG
>JALZEL010000315.1 GCA_030862075.1 Actinomycetota bacterium
CCGAAGGAGAGGGCGACCTGCGCCACCTCCGGCGTCTCCGTGACCCAGTAGGCCATGATGTGCGGGAAGTTGTCCAAAAGCAGCCGGCCGATGGCGATGTGCTTGAGGTCGTCGGCCCCGGTCGAGCGGGGGAGGTGCTTGAGGCGCGTGTTGTCCGGGTGAAAGGCGAGCGGGATGAAGGTCCGGAAGCCCCCGGCCCGGTCCTGGACATCGCGCAAGCGCAGCATGTGGTCCACCTTGCTCTCCGGCGTCTCGACGTGACCGTAGAGCATCGTGGAGTTGGTCTTCATCCCCATGTCGTGGGCGGTTTCGTGGATCTCAAGCCACCGCTCCCCGGTGCACTTGGTCCGGCAGATAGTGCGCCTGACCTCCCAGTCGAAGATCTCCGCCCCACCACCCGGTAGGCTCCCCAATCCTGCCCCGCGCATCTCGTTCAAGACCCACTCGATGCTCTTCCCCGTCTGGTGGGTGAAGTGGTCGATCTCGACCGCCGTCCAGGCCTTTATGTGTATGTCTGGGTACGCACCGTGCAGCTCCCGAACGATGTCCAGGTATACGTCGAACCCCCAATCCGGGTGTATGCCGCCGACGATGTGGAACTCGGAGACCCCCCTCAAGTCTACCTTCGAGAGCTCGTGCAGGGTTTTTTCGGCGGGCCACTCGTAGCCCTGCTCGTCTCCTTTGCTGACCCGGAAAGCGCAGAAGCGGCAGCGGTAGACGCAGACGTTGGTCGGGTAGAGCCGATACTTGTGCGAGAAGTAGGCTTTGTCGCCGTGCAGGCGCTCGCGCACGTGGTTGGCGAGCCTCCCGATCTCGGTGACGTTGTTCGACTCGAAGAGCTTCAACCCGTCCTCGAACGAGAGCCTCTCTCCCGCATATACCTTCTCCCGGACCTCCGAAAGGTCCGCTGGTGCCCCGATCTTAAGCATCCCTGCCCACCACCTCGCTCGCTATCGCCTCCAGAATTGCCCGCTCAGCCTCGTCGGGCAGGAGGCTCAACCCCTCTATCGCCGCCTCGACCTCGCCCAAGGCCCAATCCTCCGTCTTCTTTATCGCATCCGTCGCCAGGACCGCCTCTATGCCAGCCTCAAGTAGATCCAGCGGCGGGTTCGGCGTCTCGAGCGTTCGCCGTATGATCGCCGCATCCCCCTCCTTGAGCGCGAAGATGACCGGCAACGTTACGGTTCCCTCGGCGAGGTCTGTGCCTACCCCCTTGCCCATGAGCCCGGGCTTACCCACGAAGTCCATCACGTCGTCGGACATCTGGAAGGCGAGCCCTAAAGCCTGCCCGTAGGTCGCCAGAGCATCTATCTGCTTTATGGAGAGGCCGCCCAAGGTTCCGCCCACCACACACGCCGCCTTGAAGAGACCTGCGGTCTTCATGCGGATGTGCTCCAGGTACGCTCCGACCTCTAAAGCCTTGCGCGCCGAGCGGAACTGCTCCAGCTCGCCCGCTGCGAGGCCCATCGCCGCCTCGGCGAACGCCCGGACGAGCCTGGGGTCTCCGATCTCGGCGAGGCCGTGGAAGGACTCGGCGAAGAGGTGATCGCCGGTCGCCACCGCGATCTCGCGCCCGTACCTCGCCACCGTCGTCGGCCTCCCGCGCCTGGACTCGGCCTTGTCCACCACGTCGTCGTGGATCAACGTCGCCGTGTGTAGAACTTCGATAGCCACGGCTGCCGTAAACAGCGCCTCCTTCTCTGGCTCACCCATCCGGGCGCTCAAGACCAGTAAGATCGGGCGGACCCGCTTGCCTCCCGCCGTGAGCGCCTCGAGCACCGGCGCGACGAGCCTCTCAGGAGCGCGCCCAGCGACACAGGTGAGCCTCTCCTCGGCCTCGGAGATTGCCTTCGAGGCCCCGTCGGGGAGGGCGGCTCGGAGGTTACGGGCGCTCTCGGTCAGGTTTCGTCCCGACGTGGAGCGTGACGATGCCGCCAGAGAACCTCCGCCATGTAACGCCTTGTAGTCCATTACGCCTCATTATGTCACTTAACTCGCCGGGCGCTACGAACGCTTTCACGGATTCGGGAAGATACGAGTACGCCCAGGCATCCCCCGAGACCGCGGCGCCCAAGCGCGGCACTATACGATCGAACCACAGCCCGTAAAAGGTAGCAGATAATCGTCCTTCGGGCCGCGCTATCTCTAAGCAAGCCACCGTTCCATTCGGTTTGACCACCCGCGCCATCTCGGAGAAGAGCGCGTCGAGGTCCGGTACGTTCCTGGCCCCGTAGGCGATCGTGGCCGTGTCGAAGGAGTCTTCCTCCACCCCTTCCAGTTTTGTCGCGTCCCCGAGTCGGTACTCGATGTTCGGCGCCGGACGCTCCTGCGCGACCCTCAACATCTCGCGGGAGAAGTCTACCCCGAGTACGTATCCCTCAGGGCCAACCCTTTTGGCCAGGTCCCGCGTCAGGCTTCCCGTGCCACAGGCGAGGTCCAGGGCCCGTTCGCCGGGCCGTAGCCCGGTCGACTCCACTGCTTTTCCGTTCCAGGCGCGGTGCAACCCGGCCGTCATGAGCGTGTTCAAGAGCTCGTATCGCCCTGCGATCCGGTCGAACATCTCCCGCACGAGCCACGCCCGCTCCTCGCCCGTGGGGAGCCGCTCCGTTTTCGTCCCCTTACCCCCCGCGCCGCTTATGGCCCCACCTCTCCACCAGCTCGTGCTCCACACCCATCGCGTCCAGGACCTTGCCGACCACGAAGTCTATGGCGTCGTCGAGCGTCTTTGGGTGGTTGTAGAAACCCGGCGCCGCCGATACGACGATCCCGCCGGCTTCCGTAACCGCCGCCATGTTTTTTATGTGCACCAAGCTGTAAGGCATCTCCCTTTCGAGGACCACGAGCCTCTTTCGTTCCTTGAGGGCCACGTCGGCGACCCGGTGTATCAGGTTAGCGCCCGTCCCGTTGGCTACGTTGCCCAGGGTGGAGACGCTCGCCGGCGCGATCGCTGTCGCGTCCGGCACGCTCGTCCCGCTCGCCGGTGGGGCGAAGAGGTCATCCGGAGCGTAGCGCTTCACGCCGTACTCTTCGGTGAGCTTCCTCGTCGAGAGGCCGCCCATCTCGTAGGCCAGGACCTTCTCGCCCATCTCCGAGGCGCAGACCTCGACGAACGCGCCGTTCTCCACGAGTGCCTCCACGAGGCGCACGGCGTAGGGCGCCCCGCTCGCCCCGGTGATCCCGACGAAAGCGCTCCTTAGGGTCACTACCTGAGCACCCGGTCCAAGAGCACGAAGGCGAAGAAGATCAGGCTGATGACCCCGTTCATCGTGAAGAACGCCATGTCCAGCTTAGACAGGTCATCCTTCCTCACCAGCGACTGCTCGTAGAAGAGGAGCCAGGCCACCACCGCGATCCCGAGGTAGTAGACGACCCCCAAACCCGCGGCAGCCCCGAACGCGACGAGGAACGTTACGGAGAGCGCGTGCCAGACGCGCGAAACGACGAGCGAAGGGCCGACCCCGAACCGGGCCGGCAGGGAGTTGATCTGGTTCTCCAGGTCGAAGTCCCTATCGAGCAGGGCGTAGATCACGTCGAACCCTGCCACCCACAGCGCCGCCCCCGCCCAGATAAAGACCGGCGTCCAGGAGATCTCGCCCGTCACCGCCACCCACGCCGCCCCGGGCGCGAGACCATTCGCTACGCCCAACGCCAAGTGGCAGAGCCAAGTGAACCGCTTGGTGTAGGGGTAGACCACGAACCCTAAGACCACGAGCGGCCAGAGAACCCGCGTGATCGGCTCGAGGAAAAAGGTCGCGAGCACCAGCAGCGCCAGCGCAGCGCCGGTAAAGATCCACGCCTCGCGCAGGCCGACGAGGCCCTCAGGTATGGCACGCCCTGCGGTGCGGGGGTTCCTGGCGTCAATCTCGGCGTCGATGATCCGGTTCAGGGTCATTGCAGCGGTGCGGGCGCCGACCATGGCGATCGTGATCCAGAAGAGGTTCGAGAGGCTGAACGGGACGGGTGCGGCGAGCATACCGGCATAGGCAAACGGCAGGGCGAAGACGGTGTGCTCCCACTTGATCATCTGCAGGAGCACGCGCAACTTGCCCGAGGCGCTGCCCGGCGTGGTGCTAGTCGAGGGGGATGCCATACCGCTCCCACTTCTCATCGACGAGCTTCTTGATGTCCTCGCTCATCACAATCTTCTCCGGCCACTCGCGGTCGAAGCCCTCCTCGGGCCACTTCTTCGTGGCGTCCACGATCATCTTCGACCCGTAGGAGAAGGCCCGGCTCGAATGGTCGAGCACGTCTATCGGGCCGGGGAGCATCCTGATGTCTCGCTCGGGATCTATGTTGTTCAACGTCACCCACCAGGCCTCGCTCACGTCTTCCACGTTTACGTCGGAGTCGAGGACCACGATCATCTTCGCCAGAGACATAAGCCCCATGCCCAACATCCCCGCGCCGACCTTCATGGCGTGTCCCGGATACTGCTTGTCTACCGAGACGAAGACGAGGTTGTGAAAGATCCCCTCGGGCGGCATGTGGTAGTTGACCACCTCCGGCAACATCAGGCGCGTGAGCGGCAAAAAGATGCGCTCCGTCGCGTAACCGAGCCACGCGTCCTCCATCGGCGGCCGGCCTACGATCGTCGAGGGGTAGATGGCATTGCGACGCATCGTTACGGCTGTGACGTGCATCGCCGGGTAGTAGTCGGCCAATGAGTAGAAGCCGGTGTGATCCCCGAACGGCCCTTCGAGCGTCAGCGGCTCCTCAGGATCGGCGTACCCTTCGATGACGATCTCCGCCTCCGCCGGCACCTCCAGGTCGTTGGTCACGCATTTGACGAGCCTCACCGGCTCTTTGCGCAGGAAACCGGCGAAAACGAACTCGCTGATGCCGGGCGGCAGAGGGGCCGAAGCCGAGTAGATCGTGGCCGGGTCACCGCCCAGCGTGACGGCGACGGGCAGCTTCTGGCCCAGCTTCTTGGCTTTCTCGAAGTGGGCGGCGCCGGTCTTGTGGCGCTGCCAGTGGAGGCCGACGGTCTTTTTGTCGAAGCGCTGGACGCGGTACATGCCAGCGTTCTTCTCACCGGTCTCCGGGTCCTGGGTGTGGACCATCGTGAGGGTTATGAAGGGGCCGCCGTCCTCGGGCCAGCAGGTCTGGACGGGGAAGCGTTCGAGGTCTATCTCGTCGCTGCGGTAGACGATCTCCTGGCAAGGAGCTTTGCCCGTCGTGCGTGGGGGGAATTTGGAGATCTCGCGCAGGCGGGGCAGGAGCTGTAACTTCGCCATAAACCCCTTGCCGGGTCCTTTGGTCAACTCCAGGAGTTCCTCTATTCGAGCCCCGATCTCGTTCAGCTCCTTAACGCCCAAGGCGCTCGCCATACGTTTCTTAGAGCCGAAGGCGTTGATGAGGAGAGGGTGGTCGCCTTCTCTCACGTTGTGGAAGAGGAGGGCGGGGCCCTCCCTCTTCATGACGCGGTCGGCGATCTCGGTGATCTCGAACTTCGCGCTCACAGGCTCTCGCACGTCCACGAGCTCGCCCTGATTTCGCAGATCGTTCGCGAACTCTTGCAGGCTATCCGCCGACACCCGTCACCTCCCCTATCGCGGCTTCGATGCGCTCCTTCGAAAGCTCCTCGCCCTCGCCGGAGATGATGTCGAGGAGCTGGGCCAGGTGCGGCGTCCACAGCGAGAGAGTGACGGCTCCTCCGCGCGAGATCTCGCCGGCCCCGTCCCGGATCATGCGGCTTGCCACCCCGACGAAGCGGGGCTCGTCGAGGCGCGCTATCGTCTCTACCGCCCAGGCGTAGGCGTGGTCGCCGACGAGCATCGCATCGTCGGTCGCCGCTCCTCTGGCGTAGTGCGCCCCGAACCCCTCCTGCAGATACCCTAAAGCTTCGGCGACGATCTCGCCCTGGCGGTCGCCAGGATCGGGCAGCCCCCCCACCGCACGCAAGAAGATCTTCTTCAGCGAAGCCTCCGGTGTCCGGCGAACGGTCTCCATCTAGCTCCGCCCCATCGAAGCCTTCGTAAACCACTTCCGGGCCGCCTCGAAGGTTTTCTCCAGATCCTCTCCCGAGTGCGCGGCAGAGATGAACCCGGCCTCGTACTGGCTCGGGGCGAGATAGATCCCACGCCCGAGCATGTGCCAGAAGAAGTCCTTGAACGCCCCCGTGTCCGAACGGGATGCCGACTCGAAGTCCGTAACCGGCCCTTCGGTGAAGAACATGCTTACCATCGAGCCGACCCGGTTTATCGTGAAGGGGAGGTCTCCCTCGGAGGCCGCCTCGCGCATCCCGCGCTCCCACAGCTCCCCGAGCTCTTCGAGCCCCTCGTAGAAGCCCGGCTCACCGGTGGCGTACAGAGTAGCGAGGCCGGCGGTCACGGCGAGCGGGTTCCCGGAGAGGGTGCCGGCCTGGTAGATCGGGCCAGAAGGTGCGACCTGCTTCATGATCTCACGCCTCCCGCCGAACGCGCCGATGGGCAACCCTCCGCCGATAACCTTGCCGAGGCACGCCATGTCCGGCACGATGCCGTAGCGCTCCTGCGCCCCGCCGCGCATCAGCCTGAAGCCGGTCATCACCTCGTCGAAAATGAGGACCGTGCCGTATTCGCGCGTGATCTCCCTCAAGCCTTCAAGGTACCCCTCGGCGGGCGGTACGCACCCCATGTTCCCCGCTACGGGCTCCAGGATCACGGCTGCTATCTCCTCGCCCCGCTCCTCGAAGAGCACCCGAACTGCCTCTAAGTCGTTGTACGGTAAGACAGCCGTGTCCTTCGCGGCCCCCTTCGTGACGCCAGGGCTGTCGGGGAGGCCCAAGGTCGCGACCCCAGAACCCGCCGCGACGAGCAAAGCGTCGCCGTGGCCGTGGTAGTTGCCGTCGAACTTCAAGATGCCCTCGCGGCCCGTGTACCCCCGCGCCACCCGGATCGCGCTCATGGTGGCCTCGGTGCCGGAGTTGGTCATCCGGACCATCTCGATCGAAGGCACAACCTCGCAGACGAGCTCGGCAAGCTCGACCTCGAGCTCCGTCAGAGCCCCGAACGTCGTCCCGTCCCGGACCGTCTTCTCCAGGGCTTCCACCACGCCCGGGTGGGCGTGGCCCAGGATGAGGGGCCCATAGCTCATTACGTAATCCACATAAGGGTTGCCATCAACGTCGAAGATGCGCGAGCCCTCGCCGCGGCGCATGAACACCGGATCGCCACCGACGGAGCGAAACGCCCGCACCGGGCTGTTGACCCCCCCGGGGAGGCGATGCGTCGCCCGCTCCATGAGGCGTGCGGAGCGGTCCA
>JALZEL010000374.1 GCA_030862075.1 Actinomycetota bacterium
ATTCGGATGCCGACCCGCGCGATCTTGTCCTCGTAGGTAGGCCCGATGCCGCGGTTGGTGGTGCCGATCTTGGCCTTCCCGAGGGCTTTTTCGCGGTACCCGTCCAGGCGAATGTGGTACGGCAGGATCAGGTGCGCCCGACCGTCCACCTTGAGGCGGTCGCGCACGATCAGGCCCCGCTCTTCCAGCTCCAAGACCTCTTCGACCAGGACCTCGGGGTTCACCACAACCCCGTTGCCGATGGTGCATGTAACGCCCTCGCGCACGATGCCGGAGGGGATCAGGTGCACCACGAACTCCTCTTCGCCCACCCGTATCGTGTGCCCCGCGTTGTTCCCTCCTGAGTAGCGGGCGACGTACCGCGCGTCGGCCGCCAAAGCGTCGCAGACCCGCCCCTTGCCCTCGTCCCCCCACGCAAGCCCCAAGACGACCGTCGCGCTCATGCGGCCATCTCAGAAGGTCGGTATGCGGGTAAGGCGGAACGGCGGAGGGAGCTTGCGATGCGTCCTGTGGCCTCGCGTCCTTGCAACACTACCGCAATGTAGCATAGAAAGATCTCGTTTTGAATCTGCGTTAAATCCCGCCCAGAAGGGATTCCAATAGAGTTTACTCGAAGAGCACCACGGGCTCGCCATAGTACCGAACGCGGTTGCCCTCCCAGGAGCGCCTGACGAACTGCATAAGCTCCTCGTTGCGGGTGGCGAGTTCGCCGCCCGCGAGGCGCCCGAGCGGATAACGGACGTTCAAAACGCGCTCCTCGACGACGAAGCGGGTGACCCCCGCCGGCAGCTCCTCCCCTTTGGAGACGATCTCGACGAGCTCATTCGGCGTGAAGCGCCGGTAGAGGAGCAGCGCCTCCCTCCCTGCGAGCTCGACGGGCTTACCAGGGTCCACGCGGCGCACCAACGCGTCGCCCTCTGGGTACGCGTCCCGCAACCTTTGCAGAGCCCGCACCGCCGGCACAAGACCCTCCTTGCGCGCCTTGACGAAGAGCCTCTCACCCCCGTAGAAACGTGCCTCGGCCAGGCAGCCCCATTCGGGCAACGCTTCGAGGACCTCTATCTCCTCGACGGCGCGGAGCGCCTCCTGGAGCCCTGTCGCGTCGAGCAAGTGTCCCCAGCTCTCCGCTCTTTCGGGGAGCCCGACGATCTGCACGAGGGCGAAGCGGCAGACCAGTTCCCTGAAGGCGAGCACCCGGTGTGCACCGTCGAGGACGAGGTACAGGTCCCCGTACGGGGCGACGATGACGGGGTTGCGCTGCACGCCCTCGTTCTCGATGTCCTCACGGACGCGGGCGAGGCGGGTAGCGTCGTGGGCCTCGTGCAGGATGAGGCGTTCGAGCTCCGCGACGCGGAGGTCGTTGAGCGCGGGGATCACTTAGAAGACGTACGCCGTGCGAGGCACGAGGTGCGGCCTATTGGTCTCCCCTGAAGCGGCCGAAAAGGAAGTCCAGGAGCACGAACCCTCCGAAGAAGAAAGCGGCGATGAGGGCGAAGAACCCTATGATGCCCAGCAAGAGGTAGAGAGTGTCCAAAACGATAAAGCCTTTCGTGCGTCCGTTGCCCGGGGATCTGCCGAGACCCCGCAAAAAGTCGGGACGGCCGGATTCGAACCGGCGACCACTCGGCCCCCAGCCGAGTGCGCTACCAGACTGCGCCACGTCCCGACGCATCTGACCCCAGATCATACCAGACGAGGCCCCATGCTATCATCGGCCTACCGTGGCGCGAGCGGCGATGTACATCAGGACCGACCCAGAGGGCAATCTCCCTCCCGCCGAGGTGCAGCGCAATGCCCTCGAAGCATACGCCGCGAAAGACGGGCACGAGATCGTGGCCTCCTACGAAGACCTCGACGCCCCGGGCTTTCTCCTTTACCACCGTCCTGGCCTCAAAAACGCGATAAACAACATCAAAGAGGAGGAGGACTGGGAAGTTCTGCTCGTCGCCCACCCCGGGTGCATCTCGGACACGGAGTCGGCCGTGCACGAGTTCGTCCACAAGTTCAGCCTGTATAACAACCGCCTGGAATGCCCGACGCGCGGCTGGGAGGAGTTCCTCTCGGCAATGAGGGCCTACCGGCGGGAGATGAGTCGCCGCTAAGCTCCGAGAGAGTGACGGCTTGAAACGCGAGCGGCGCCCAGTAGTATAAGCTCGGTGAGCTTCCTGCTGACAGTCCTGCTAGCGGTGATCGGGGTTTTGCTGCTCCTCTCGTCGCTGGTGGGGGTCGCGCTCGGCGCGTACATGGCGCTCGACGACCGCACCCGCGAGCGCGGCATCTTCTTCGCTGCCTGGTGGATCCCGGCCGTCGCTGCCGCCTGCGGAATCGTCACGCAGGACTGGGTGACCTTCATCATCGGCACGTTATGCTTCGTCGTCGCGGGGACGGCGTTGGCCCTGGAACACCACGACCTCCAAAGACCGGCCAGGGACGGCAGAACGGGCACGGGGGACGCCAAAAGGCACAGGTCCCCCGAAGTGGCGAGACGCTGGCTCTCCGAGAAGGCCAGGCGCTGGTCCTCGGAAGGCGCAAAGCGCTTGATCAGGATCTCCAAGAAGACGAGGCGCTAGCTCCCCGGGGAACACGGCCGGAAATGGTTATACTGAAACCCTCGTACGACCCGGAGGAGGTTCACCAGTATCGGGTTCGAGGTTAGACGCCAGGCGTGCCGCTTTTTGGACCCCACGCGTGGGTCCGAACCGGTCGAGAACGAGAATCTCGTCAGCTTCAACTTCTCCCTTTATGGCCTAGAGAGCGCGGAAGGGTTCACGGTGAAGTGCCGGCTCTCGCCGAGGTTCCCACTCTCTAATGCTAGCGGGGCGAGCGACGTTAACTACTTCGAGGTCTCGAATGCGGAACCCCTGGCCTTCTTCTACCCCAAGGCCACCGCGAGGGAATTGCGCGAACGGTTTGCCGGTCCAGAGGGAGGAAGCTCGCGGTGAACCTGCTCCGGACGATACTCGTGTTAGTGATATTCGTGATCCTGGTTCACATGGGGCTCGTCTACTCGGGCATAGAAGAGGACCTGAACGGCCTCACGCGCAGCATCTACGGCCTCGCCGAGCTACTCGAGATCCCGGCCCGAGCAGTCATCGACGCCCTGCCGACCTCTACCGAGCAGCGCCAGAACATCCAGGCCAGCGGCATCTACTTCGTCGGCTTCGCCGCCATCGTCGGCTACTTTATCCTTTTCTTGCTCCTCGGCGTCGGGCGTAGGTAGGTCTTGGCTGTCGGGTGTCTGATCTAAACTGGGAGGCATGACAGCCCTCGTCCGCATAAGGCCAGAGCTCATAACCGAGCACCGGATGCGCATGGAGATGACGGACCTCGAGGACGAGGACATCGAGAACACCGTCCGCATGAAGGGCTGGGCGTGGGTGCGCGCTCGAAGCAGCTGGGTCTACGCCGGCGAGCCGGACTTCATCTACCGCCAGATCCGCGAGGTCGTAATCGGCCTCCCGGATATCGCCTTCGACCCGGCGGGCATCGAGGAGAGCATAAGGAGCGTCGAGTCCAAGGCCCGCTCCGAAGAGGAGCGCGAAGAGGGAC
>JALZEL010000376.1 GCA_030862075.1 Actinomycetota bacterium
ACGACCATTGGCTTCCGGGCGTAGTGGTTTCGCGGGGATGGAGTACCATATGTGGTGAGCGGTGCAAGGCTTTCGGGGACGGGTTAACCTTTGCCCATGGCGGTGAACTTGACGGACCGACGCGGGGCCAGGATCATACTCGGGATAGACCCGGGGACGGCTACGATGGGCTGGGGCGTTATCCGCCAAGAGGGGAACCGCCTCTCTTACGTCCAGCACGGGGCCGTAACGACGCCCTCCCAGTGGGAGATGCCTCGCCGCTTGGGCAGGCTCTTCGACGGGGTGACAGAGCTCGTGAAGGGGTACCGGCCCAAGACGGTGGCGGTCGAGGAGCTCTTCTTCAACACCAACGTGACGACGGCGATCACGGTCGGCCAGGCGCGCGGGGTGGTGTTACTCGCGGCGTACAGGGCTGGGATCGAGGTTGCGGAGTACACGCCGCTTCAGGTGAAGCAGGCCATAACCTCCTACGGGAGAGCCGAGAAGCGGCAGGTACAGGAGATGGTCAAGTCGCTCCTCCACTTACGCGAGATCCCCAAACCCGACGACGCCGCGGACGGGCTGGCGATCGCCGTCTGCCACGCGTTCTCTTCTCGGATTGGCGGCAAGGTGGGGGTGGGGAAATAGCCCGTACTGCGGGATAATCCTTAGGCTATGATCCACAGGCTACGCGGACAACTGGTAGAGAAGGATATGGAGGGCCTCGTGATAGACGTCGGGGGCGTGGGTTACCGGACCTCGACGTCGGCGGCCACCCTGAGGGCCCTGCCATCGATAGGCGAGGAGTGCGTACTGCACACCCGGATGGTGGTGCGCGAGGATGCGATGCTCCTCTTCGGCTTCGCAGACAGGGGGGAGCGGGCGGCGTTCGACTCTTTGACGGCGGTGAGCAAGGTCGGTCCGAAGCTCGCCCTCTCGATACTCTCGGCGATGGGGCCGCAGGAGGTCGCTGAGGCGGTCGGGCGCGGCGACGTCGTCAAGCTGGCGTCGGTGCCAGGCCTGGGCAGGAAGACGGCCGAGCGGCTGGTGCTCGAGCTCCGGGGGAAGAACCTCGCCGCGTTCGATCCGGGCATCCTCGGTGGAGACGTCGGCGGACCTTATGTGGAGGCGCGGGAGGCACTGACGGCCTTGGGGTACTCGATGGAAGAGGCGGAGAAGGCGCTCAAAGAGGTGCCGCCGCAGGACACGGTGCAGAGGTACGTTAAGGAGGCGTTACGACGGATAGGCGGTACGAGGCGTTGAGCTCGGAGGATCGGTTCGACGGCATGGAGGAGATGGACGACTTCACGGTAGGCGGCGCTCCAGACGAGGCCGTTGGCCCAGGCGAGGTGCCCGACGAGGATATAACGGGGGCGGCGCACTTCGAGCGGCCTATAGACGCCGCGGAGGACGCGGAGGGCGACGAGCCCACCTTAAGGCCCCAGACGCTCGACGATTTCGTCGGGCAGGAGGCGTTGAAGGAGAACCTGCGGATCTTCGTCGAGGCGGCGAAGAGGCGCAAGGAGCCTTTGGACCACATGCTGCTCGCGGGGCCGCCAGGATTGGGGAAGACGTCGTTGTGCCGGATCCTCGCGGGCGAGATGGGGGTCGGCATACAGCTCACGAGCGGGCCGAGCCTCGAGCGGGCGGGGGACATGGCAGCCATCCTGACCTCGCTTGAGGAGGGTGACTTCCTGTTCATAGACGAGATCCACCGCTTAAATAGGCAGATCGAGGAGGTCCTCTACCCCGCGATGGAGGACTTCGCGATGGACCTCGTGCTCGGGCAAGGACCCTCGGCACGCACCATAAGGATGGACGTGCCACGATTCACCCTGGTCGGCGCGACGACGCGCACGGGCCTGATGACGAAGCCGCTTTTGGACAGGTTCGGCTTCTCCGCCCGACTCGATTACTACTCACCCGAGGACCTCAAGAAGATCGTGATCAGGAACGCGGGGATACTCAAGATCCCGACCACCGAGGCAGGCGCCGAGCAGCTCGCGACCCGCAGCCGCGGAACCCCCCGCGTCGCCAACCGTCTCTTGAGGCGCGTTCGCGACTACGCGGAGGTAGTAGGCGACGGTACTATAGACGAGGCGACGGCCAAGGCTGCTCTGGAGATGCAGGGCGTGGACTACCTCGGCCTCGACCGTGTAGACCGGGACTACCTCGGCCTCGTAATCCATAAGTTCGACGGAGGTCCCGTGGGAGTCGGCACGATTTCCGTGGCTCTGGGCGAGGCCCGCGACACGGTCGAGGACGTCTATGAGCCGTACCTGTTGCAGAGGGGCCTCATTCAGCGCACCAGTCGAGGCCGCGTCGCCACTAGAAGGTCCTACGAGCACCTGGGCGTGCCGTTGCCGCGGTAGGGCCTCTTCGACGAAGAGTGCCGCCGGTTGGCCTCTTCGCCCGATTATTCGTTGCGGCCTTGACGGGCATTCTCCATAGCAACCTCTTGTTCAGCAACCCAGGCTTCCACGATCTCAAGCGCTTGGCTCGCCATTTCGAAAAACTCTTCTCTGTTCGTTGCATATACTGGGCTTTCGGACTCATCAAACCGTACAAGAGCAGGAAAATCTTCCCCTTTCACAGACCGAAAACCAGAGTCTAAGACACCAATCTGGCCCCTCATCCGCAGATGGCCGCGTCCATCAACGCCAGGGTGACAAGAGTATTTTGTGTCTTCCCACTCGCCCAACGTTTCGGTTCTCGACTCAAGAGCAATAAGTTTTCGTTCGAGCCTCTCCAAAAGGATAGACTGAATTTCCTTCTCCGCTTGGGCTTGGAGATCAGCTAACTTTGTAAGCAAGATATTCGTCGAATTTGCGGCCTTGATCGCACCCGACTGAAACCCGTTTTCAGCAACGAAAATACCCTTGTCAGCACCTACGTCTTCTACAGTGGATTTAAAGCTCTGAACCTCCCTCTTGGGTATGCGACGCTTCCAGAGCTTGCATTCCACCGCCCACCATTGTTCGAGGCCGAAACGCTCGAATACCACCCACACATCTATCGCGTGGACCCCTCTCGCACCTGGAACGGAGATTCCCACTTCAGCCGAACAACCCAACTCCCTAAAAAGACGAGCCACGCGCTCTTGATAATCTCGCCATTCTCGCCACTCAGTTATCGTTACACCACCATTCTGTATGAAGGCTTTTCAGGAACACTAACACCACAACGGCTGTAGTCGCAGCCTGGTTTCCGAGAACCTATTGTCGGTGCTGTCTTCGGGGTCGACCCGCGAACCAGACTCAGATCGGCTCGTGCTCCGCGCTATCAAGGAGATAGAAGGAAACCGGCAGACGATCATCGCGGATGCCCGGCTGCTGGGCGAGTTAAAGCAAGAGCAAAGCTAGAAGTACGACGCGAAATAGTCATCTAGCTCATCCAACAACTGCTGCTTCTCTCCTGCGCTCAGGAACGAGGCTTGGAACGAGTTCTTTACCAACCGGGAGACGTCATCCCGGGACAGATAAAGCCCCTCTTGCGCGGCATGGAAGTTCTCGGCTATGTAACCGCCGAAGTACGCTGGATCGTCCGAGTTTACCGTTACGCACAGCCCCAGATCCAGCATCCGCTTTAGATTGTGGTCCTGGATGGAA
>JALZEL010000380.1 GCA_030862075.1 Actinomycetota bacterium
GAACCGCTATCCACTCTTCTTTCGGTCTGAGGGTGTGTTTATCCTGCTTCCGATAAACGCGTCCCTTGGGCCCGGATTCGGCAACTTGGTTGCGCTTCGTTCGCCGCCGGTTGAACCACCAGATGCCATACCGCTTCTCTGGGTCTAGGCGGGTGGCAACCTCAGGTGTTACGAGTTTGGCGATTTCCTCGTAGGAGCGCGACCTATACACGTCCTCCAGAACGAAGAAGCGCAATATCCGGGTGCTCCAGTATTTCTTGCCCATGGGCGTCGGCAGCCCCTCAGCCTCAAAAGTCTTCTTGATCGAGCGTAGGGAGCGATGCTCCACGCCGACCATGCGGAAGATGCGCCGGATCACCCTCATGGCGTCTTCGTCTATTTCGTAGCCGTCCCTCGCGGCGTTGTACTTAAAGCCGTAGTTCGGCGTGGTGGTGGCAACCACCTTGCCCTGGCGAGCCTTCTGCAGCTTGCCCCGCCGCGTACGCTCTGCTATCTTCTTGCGCTCCCAGCCAGCGATAAGGTCGAGCATACCGCCGTGCAGCTCGCCCTCGGGGGAGTCGTCTACCTGCGCGTTGAGGGCGATCAGCCGGCAGCCGTGTTCGGCGAACTCCTCTGCAAGGAGCCCGGCGTACACCCCACGTGCCAGTCTGTCCCTAAAGAGCGCGACCACGGCGTCCACGCCGCCTGCTGCTACCTGTTCCCGCACCCGGTCGAGCCCTGGCCGCTCCAGGAAGCCCCCAGACCACGCGCCGTCTTCGACCACTTCAAGAACGTCGTAGCCCTCTTTCGCCGCCCATTCCTCAAGCTCCCTCTTCTGGTCTGCGAGGCTATAGCCATGGTCACGTTGCCTGTCGCCCGAGACGCGGGTGTAGAGGATCGCCCGCTTGGGGCTGTGGCCGTTCGTGCTAGACATCATCGCTCCTTCGCATTAGCTCTATGGGCTCCACTCCCAGCGCTTCGGCCAGTTTGCGCACAGTAGAGGGGAGGGGCGGACGATAGCCCCGCTCCAACTTACTGATGCTGTCTTGCGCTATGCCCGTCATTTGCGAAAGCTCCTGCTGGGTCAGGGCACGCTCCAGTCTTAGCCGCCTTAGGCGCATACCGTCTATCTCCAAGAATCTTTTTTCCATAACACCAAAAATATACCATATTAATCTTGATTTCACAAGGTATAGCTGGTACTATTAGGGGTGTCAGATGAAGAAACGGCCCCAGCCTAATAAAAACAGTGGCTAAAGAAGCGGCCCTCAGTCACCGCTGCCTGCTATACCGACCGGCGCTAGGGAAGCAGTGAGAAAGGTTACGCCTAGCCCTTAGCACGTGTAGGGGGTTCTGGCCCCGCAGGGCCTCCGGTCACCGAGAATAAAGGGAGGCTGTTGAAAAAGTCGTTGTCGGACCGATTGGCAGTCCAAAACAAGTCCGAAACGCCTAAAACCGAGCCCAAAACACTACGAAACCAAGGCCCCAAGAGCCCCTGTTTGCCGAGGCCAAGGACTGGCATGGATTGAGGAGGTTCCGGTTGCGGACATTGGAGAAAGTGAACGCCGAGGCCCTGTTCATCGCCGCCGGACAGAACATAAAGAGGCTGCTCCCCTACAGTCAGAGAGGCCCGAGGCGAGAGGCGCAGGTGATCGCCTTGCGCCGGCCGACTCCTAACCCATACGAGTTCTGTAGAGTTAGGAAGCATCGCAAGAGATGCCCTTGGCGTCCACCGAAGGTTTTTCAACACCCTGAAAGGCCCCTACAGCATCAGTTAGCTCTCTTTGGTCGTCGGTCTCAGCAATCCTTCCTCTCCCAACGCTTGGAGGATGCGCTCCCAAAGGCCCTGCTTCAACCACAGCTCGTAGCGCCGGTAGGCGGTCTCCCACTTGCCGTACTCCTCAGGCATCTCCCGCCAGGAGGAACCCGTTCGCGCCACCCACAGGATGCCACCGAGCACCGTGCGGTGATCGTGGTAAGGTCGCCCTGCTGGCGGCTTGTGCGGGATGAGAGGCTCGACTATCTCCCACTCTTTGTCGGTAAGCGGCGCTCCTTCCGGAGAAAGCACGCTGACCTTCGGACTGGTGCGTTCCTCGGGCGATTCTTTTCTACGCAGGACGTGCCTAGCGGCTCGACTCGCCTTTTTGCAGCGGGCGGCAACCGCCTGCCTGGTGCGCCCGCCTCCACACCGACCATCCGAACCGAAGGTTTCTCTGCTCTACAGACTCTGCAATGGCGAGTACTAGCCTCCTGACCTCTGGCACGGTGAGCGGGATCAAGCCGGGATCGAGATCCCCCTTTTACCGCTGGTTTCTTCGTCACGGGCCGCGAGGCGGGTGACCACCAGGAAGGCGTGTGCCAGCAGGCAAAGTGTGATGTATCGGTGCCAGGCATCCCACCGCCTCACCTCATAGTGGTCCAAGCCCACCTCTCCCTTGGCTTCAGCAAAGCAATCCTCAACCCGCCAGCGCGTCTGGCACAAGCCGACCAACCTTGCGAGAGACGTCCTCTCAGGACCGTAAGCCTGGTAAAAGGTAAGGTCCTCCGGGTCCTCAGAACTGCGACGGACCAATAGCCAGTGTCGCATCCCCTTCTGGGGATCCGCAGGAGAGAGCTCGAGACAGGCCCACTCCCATGGGCGCCTCCCGTGGGAGGTTTCTCCGGCGGGCGTCACTAATGTCCGGGCGTCTTCGGGTAGGCGCTCCACTAACCGCTCGATCTTCTTGCGACGCTCCCGGTACCGGACAGCGTTGGTCTTAGGAACCATCACCGCATAGGGACGCCTTCGCTTCTCCAGCCAGGACCGGAAGCCGTGTGACCTGCCGTAGAAGGAGTCGGCCACTACCCAACTTGCCGGAACGTCCGCCTCGAACGCCCTTTTGAGCATCCTCTTGGCCAACTTCAGCTTATCGGCGAACCTTACCTCCTCCGGTACTCCTGCCTCCGTGCGTCTATCCATGTCCTGCGCCCATTCCGAGGGCAGGTATAGCGCCCGGTCCACGAAGGCGGCGCCTTTCTTCGAAGAGTAGGCCAAGAACACCCCCACCTGACAGTTCACCGTATCTCCGGCCGTCCCCGTGTACTGGCGGGCCACCCCGACCGACTTCTCTCCCTTCTTCAAAAAGCCGGTCTCGTCGACGATGAGCACGCCACTATCTTCGTCGCCGAGGTGCCCTACGACATAGTCTCTGAGGTCGTCGCGCACCAAATCGGCGTCCCACTTTGCGGCGTTTAAGAGGCGCTGGACGCCCTGGGGGTCAGCCTCCCCGATAGCCTCCGCAAGCTGCCAGCCGTTTTTGCGTTCTGCCCTCCCGAGCAGACCCCTCAGGTAACGTTGCACCCGCTCCCTGGCCTCCGAGCGGGCGAAGCGGTGAGCTATGCGCCCATGCAACTCTTCCAGCGCCTCCGACCACCGGCGGACGGCGCTCGGCTCAACGATTCCATCTTGCGCGATCATTCCGCTCCCTTCCTCGCTTCATCGGAAGGGTAGCTCACGAATCAACTAACTGATGCTGTAGAAAAGGCTTCTCGGAAACTCAGCTTGCTATACCCAGCGGCGCACCCTCCTCTTGTAGGCCAGGTACTCCTCTCCGAAGGTGCGTTCCAGATAACGCTCCTCACGCTCGATCACCTCGCGCTGCATTAT
>JALZEL010000018.1 GCA_030862075.1 Actinomycetota bacterium
GCCCCCCGCTGGACCTTCGAGCCCTCCGCCGGCGAGCAGGCCTTAAGAAGACACTTCGGGGTCTCCAGCCTCAAGGGCTTCGGTCTCGACGGGCGCGACGCCCTGATAGGGGCCGCGGGGGCGCTGCTGCAGTACCTCTCAGGCTTGCGCGGCGGGAGCCCGCCGGAGCAGATCGTGACCTTCAGGCCCTACTCACCCGGCTCGGGGATGGTCCTGGATACCGCCACGAGGCGCAATTTGGGGCTGGACGAGCTCATAGAGACCATCGACCGGACCCGGACACCGATGGGCAAGCGCTCGTTGCGGCGCTGGATCGAGCGCCCTCTATTGGAGGCGAACCGCATAAACCAGCGCCTGGAGGCGGTTGGCGCTCTCGTGGGAGACTACATGCTCCGTGAGGAGGCCCGCGAGCACCTCTCCCGCATCCCCGACATCGAGCGTATCGCCACGCGGATAGTCCGGCTCTCCGCCTCTCCGAACGACCTACTTAGCCTGAAGAGCGCCCTGGAGGCCATCGAGCCGTTGAAGGAAGCACTGGCGCCTGCCGCCCCCGAGGAATCGTTGCTCCACAGGGTGCTCTCGGCGATGAAGGAGCCGCCGGGGGTCAGGGAGCTCATAGCGGCGGCCATCTCCGAGGAGGAGGGCGAGATCATCCGCGTCGGATACTCGACGGAGCTGGACGAGGCCCGCGAGTTCCGCGACGGCGCCCACGAGTGGCTCACCCGCTTCGAGGCCAACGAGCGCCTGAAGAGCGGCCTCAAAACCTTAAAGGTCGGCTACCGGGACGGTGAGGGTTACTTCATCGAGGTCGCTGGCAGGGAGTCCCGCTCCGTCCCGCCTCACTACGAGCACCGCAAGGCGTTAAAGCACAACGCCCGCTACGTCACCGTGGAGCTCAAAGAGCATGAGTCGCGGATGCTCACCGCGCGCGACGAGGTCGAGAGGTTGGAGCGCCAGATCCTCGGGCAGATCCGGGCCGCCGTCAAAGAGGGCGCTCCGCAGCTCCAGCGTGTAGCACGCGCCGTGGCGGTCGTGGACGTCGTCTCCTCCTTCGCCGCCGCTGCGAACGAGCTCCGCTACTGCCGGCCTGAGGTCACCGAAGAACGCGGCCTGCGCGTAACGGCGGGACGACATCCCGTGGTCGAGCACTCTTTGGAGACGCCGTTCGTGCCAAACGGCTCGCGCGTAGACGGCAATTCGCGGCTCCAGATCATTACCGGGCCGAACATGGCCGGGAAGTCTGTCTACCTGAGGCAGGTCGCCCTCATCGCGCTCCTGGCCCAGACCGGCTCCTACGTCCCGGCCGAGGAGGCCGCTTTGGGGGTCGTGGACCGTATCTTCACGAGGGTCGGCGCGGAAGATCGTTTGGCGAGCGGGGAGTCCACGTTCATGGTCGAGATGACCGAGGCGGCGAGCATCCTAAACTCCGCTACGGATCGAAGCCTCGTGATCCTGGACGAGGTGGGGAGGGGAACCTCAACCTACGATGGGATGAGCTTGGCTTGGGCGATAGCCGAGTATTTACACGACGACGTGCAGGCATTGACGCTCTTCGCGACCCACTACCACGAGCTTACGCGCCTTTCGGAGGTTCTGCCCGGCTGCGAAAACCACAAGGCGTCGGTCGAGGAGGTGGGGGGTGAGATTGTCTTCCTCCACCGCATCGAGCCCGGCGCCGAGTCCTCCTCCTACGGCGTCCACGTCGCCCGCCTCGCCGGGTTGCCCCGGAGGGTCACTGAGCGCGCCGGCGAGATCCTCGCGCGCCTCGAAGCCGAGGGCGTCAAGGACTTCGCGGGCTGACTTATCGGAATTAGCATCTCCTCCCGGCAGCCATCGCAGGTCCAACGTTCGCCAATTCGTCTTTAGGAGGCTATGTTTGGTGGGGTATTCACATCCCTAGTAGCACCGTCAGAACCACCCTTGCTGGCAGCTTTGCGGACTTCTAATCCGCGGGTCGCAGGTTCGAATCCTGCCGGGCGCGCTAGTAGGATGTGGCTGTTTTGCAGGTAAAAACGTAGTGGATATGAAGAAGGATTACGGCGCACCTTGTCCTTCTGACACTAGTTTAACACTAACATACCTGCCTTCTGCTACTCCCGAAACCGCCGCCAGCACGACGGGTGCGAGCACTTACCGAAGTTTCGGCGAGGGGTTCTTGTGGGGTTCGGGGGTAAAACACAGCTCCCCGCTGTTCCCGCGATTTTTGCGTGGCCAGCACTCAAACGCCTCGGATCTATGTATTTCTCATGTTCTTGTTGTGTACTTCGGATTGCATATTAGAGCGCTATTTCAGTTGCGGCGTTTCAAATGATTGGGGATGCTGGGATCGAGTGAGCAAAATCGAGCAAACCTCGAAGGCCCTAATCCTCAAGACGGAAACGTACCAACGAGGAGGCTAGAGCAGGTCGCCTATATTTCGTTAGAAGGAGCTCGCGGCCTCTCTCAATGCTCCGTAGCTAGGTTTTCTCCTCTGGCTTCTAGCGTAGCGAGGGCCGCGGCGATTCGAGCAGCGAGGCGAGCATTGTTCCGGATTATCTGCTTGTTGACTCGCAGGCTCTCTCCTTTGGTTTCTCTCTGGAAGCGATCTAGCAGAAATGGCGTAACGTCTTTCCCGCGGATGCCCCGATGCTTTAGCTCATCTAAGCTCTCTTCAAGCACCCGATCGTGGAGCTGAGGATCTAACTGCTTCTCCCGGGCTACGGGGTTGGCAACGACGAGGCCGGAACCTTCGGGGCCAAGTCTTCGCAAGGAGGTAATCAGCCGCGCAGCCTCCTCTTTGTCCTTCACTTCCTAGTCCAAAGTGCTGCCCGAGTCGGTCAGGTAGAAGCCTGGAAAGCGCCTGGTGTGAAAGCCAACCACGGGAACGCCCAGAGTCTCGAGGTATTCCAATGTCGCGGGTACGTCGAGGATAGACTTAACCCCTGAGCAGACCACCGCTACCGGCACGCGGCTCAGGGTCAAGAGGTCGGCCGAGACGTCCCAGCTCTCTCGCGCCTCCCGATGGACGCCGCCTATGCCGCCTGTCGCGAGGAGCTTGATTCCTGCGCGCGCCGCCAATAGGGCAGTACCCGACACCGTGGTCGCCCCGTGTCCCTTCATCGCAACGGCCATAGGGAGGTCCCTCGCCGACAGTTTGGCTACCCCTTCGCCAATAGCCATCAGTTCGAGCTCTTGGGGACTGAGGCCCACCTTGGGCACCCCGCCGATCACACCTATGGTCGCCGGCACTCCCCCTTCGCGGCGAACCAGGACTTCTACTTCGCGAGCCAGCTCGAGGTTATCAGGGTACGGCAAGCCGTGGGCAATCAGCGTAGACTCCAAGGCCACGACCGGCGTCCCTCGCCTCAGGGCCTCAGCCACTTCGTCTCGGATCGATATCGCTTCGCTCAAGACTTGCGCAGCCTCCTTCTCATATGGTGGCAGAAAGGTATTAGAAGGTGTTACCCTAGCCGTTCTCAATGAAAGCCAAGAGCTCTCCTCGATCACGCTTTCGGGTGAGGCAGGTCGTACCGTCGAGCGTCGTGAGTTCATCATAGTCGCTCTTATGGTAGCTCTCCTCTAGGGTGGCGGCCGAGCGGGGCGAGGGGTTCTTTTGGGGAGACTCTGGTCGTTGGTGTAGAGGTAACTCTAGGCAGTCTCCTAATCTCTGGGTAGGCGCAAGCTCACTCTAGCTAGTAGCTGAGCATGCACGGGAAGCAGCAGCCTGCAATTATTAGCTTGATGTAATAACTAGCAAGGACTAGGAGAAGTAGAGAAGAAATAGTGAGTAAGCGAACCGCTTCCTGGATTGTCTGGTCTATGTGGACGCTCTCCTTGGCGCTGACAGCACTCAGCCTTCTCCTTCTATACTTTAACCGCTCCTACCCTGACGTTCCTGTCTATACCTACTGGGTAGTAGATA
>JALZEL010000070.1 GCA_030862075.1 Actinomycetota bacterium
GGGTTTCAAAACCAAGCGGGGCTCATGGCCGAGGGGGTAGCGGAGAGGATCGGCGCGCCCACTTCCGATAAACTTAAGGTCGTGCGCAGGACCAGGGATCAAGTCGAGCTCTCCGCCGAGGCGCGCATGGGGAACGTCGCGGGCGCCTACGCGTCACGAGGGCCCGTGGTGGGCAGGATCCTCATCGTGGACGACGTCTTTACTACCGGCGCAACCTTTGGGCGGTGTGCGCCAATACCCTCCGAAAAGCGGGCGCCAGAGAAGTCCACGCCCTGACCCTGTGCAGGACAGTTTAGCGGTCTGTAGAAGGAGCTAACGGTTCGTGGTCACGCAGCGACGGCGAACCGAAACCGAAAAGCTGACCGCTGAAAGTTGATAGCTACCGACCGAAGGGAGGCGCAGATGGAGGTAGCGATCAAAGGACGGAACATTTCGGTGACGGAGGCCCTGGAGCGGTACGCCGCGGAAAAGGTCGAGCGTGTCCGCAAGTTCTTCGACGACGAGCGCAGCGATGCGCGAGCGGAGGTCGAGCTCTTCCACGAGCGCAACCCGTCCAACCCCGAGCCCGAGGTCGCCGAGACGACCCTCTTCATCAACGGCACCGTCCTGAAGGCCAGGGAGGCCTCGGGGGACATGTACGCCTCCATTGATCGCATGTCGGACAAGCTAGAGCGGCAGGTCCGGCGCTACCGGGGGCGGCAGCTCGACCGTTGGCAAGGCCAGAAAAGGTGGCATGCCCCGGCGGAGGCTCCCGGGCCCGTCGCCGGAGAGGACGAGGAAGAAGAGATAGGGGCGCGCATCGTGCGTACCAAGCAGTTCCAAATGAAGCCGATGGCGCCCGAGGAAGCGGCGCTGCAGATGGACCTCCTGGATCACGCCTTCTTCGTCTTCACCAACGCCGATACGAACGAGATAAATGTGGTATACCGGCGCCGGGACGGAAACTATGGGCTTATAGAGCCCGCTTGAGGCAAGCGGACGGGCGTAAGGGCGAGCAGGCCAGACGCTCGAGCGAGGAACGAGACTTTGACTGATTTGCTTTCGAGAATCTTACGCATAGGCGAGGGCCGGAAGGTCAAGGCGCTCCAGAGGGGCGTCGCGGCCGTGACGGCCCTGGAGCCCGAGATAGAGAAGCTCACCGACGACGCGCTTCGGGCGAAGACCGACGAGTTCCGGGAGAGGCTCGATAACGGGGAGACGCTCGACGACATCCTGCACGAGGCCTTCGCCGTCGTGAGGGAGGCTTCCAGGCGCACCTTAGAGATGCGACCCTTCGACGTGCAGGTGATGGGCGGGATCGTCTTGCACGAGGGCAAGATCGCCGAGATGAAGACCGGCGAAGGAAAGACACTCGCCGCCACCATGCCCGTCTACCTCAACGCCCTCACCGGTGAGGGCGTTCACGTGGTTACCGTAAACGATTACTTGGCACGCCGTGACGCGAACTGGATGGGCGCTATCTACGAGTTTCTCGGCCTGCGTGTGGGCCTGATACAGGACAACATGGGCTTCGATGAGCGGAAGGTGGGCTACTCGGCCGACATAACCTACGGCACCAACGCCCAGTTCGGCTTCGACTACCTCAGGGATAACATCGCGACCAGCGTGGATCGCCTCGTCCAGAGGGAGCTCAACTACGCCATCGTCGACGAGGTCGACTCCATCCTCATAGACGAGGCCCGAACCCCCCTCATAATCTCCGGCATGCCCGAGGGCGCCGCTGACACTTACTACCGCTTCGCCGCCATCGTCCCACGCCTCAAAAAAGGCGAGGACTACGAGGTGGACGAGAAAAAGCGCCAGGTCGCCCCGACCGAGTCAGGCGTTGAGAAGGTCGAGAAGGCTTTGGGCGTCGAGAACCTCTACGACGACGTGAACACGAACCTGGTGAACCACCTGAACCAGGCGCTAAAAGCTCATACCCTCTTCCGCAAAGACGTCGAGTACATAGTCCGGGACGGGAGGGTCTTTATCGTCGACGAGTTCACGGGGCGTGTGCTCGAAGGGCGGCGGTACTCCGAGGGGTTGCACCAGGCCATAGAAGCCAAGGAAGGGGTGTCGATCGAGGAAGAGAACCAGACTGTCGCCACGATCACGATCCAGAACTACTTCAGGCAATACGACAAGCTCGCGGGCATGACCGGCACGGCCGCCACGGAGGCCGACGAGTTCATGCACATCTACGAGATGGCGGTCGTCTCGATACCGACGAACGAGCCGATGATCCGGGAAGACAAGGATGACCTTGTCTACAAGGTCAAGAAGGCCAAGTACGACGCCGTCGTGGAAGACATCGCCGAGCGCAACGGACTAGGCCAGCCGGTCCTCGTCGGCACGGTCTCGGTCGAGGTCTCGGAGCACCTCTCGGCCTTGCTCAAGCGACGCGGCATAAGGCACAACGTCCTCAACGCCAAGCAGCACGAGCGGGAGGCGGAGATCATCGCGGAGGCCGGCGAGAAGGGTTCGATCACCATCGCGACGAACATGGCCGGTAGGGGTACGGATATAAAGCTCGGCGAAGGAGTGCCGGAGCTCGGGGGGCTGTACGTCCTGGGGACCGAGCGGCACGAGGCGCGCCGGATAGACAACCAGCTCAGGGGACGCAGCGGCAGACAGGGCGACCCGGGCGAGTCGAGGTTCTACCTCTCGTTCGAGGACGAGCTCTTGAGGCGTTTCGGCGGGCAGCGGATGCAGAACGTCATAGACAGGATCGGGCTGGAGGAGGACGTGCCGATCGAGGCGGGCATGGTCTCGGGATCGGTCAGACGTGCCCAGGAGCAGGTCGAGAGCCAGAACTTCCAGATCCGCAAACGGATCCTCGAATATGACGACGTCCTAAACAAGCAACGCGAGGTGATCTACGGTATAAGACGCGACATCCTCATGGACGAAGATGTCGACACGTGGGAGTACGTCGAGGAGGTCCTCTCGGAGGTCGTCGGCCTTCACGCCTCCGAGAACGTCTACCCCGAGAACTGGGACATGGCTACCCTCGAGGCCGAGCTTAACCGCTTCTACCCAAGCCAGATAGACTTCCAATCCCTGGACGTCGAGAGCCTTTCGAGCGAGGAGATCCTGGAGATGGTCCTGGAAGATGCCAGGGAGCGCCTGGAGGAGCGGAGGGCCGAGTGGGAGGAGCGGACCGAGGAGCTTCACAGGCGCGGCCTCGAGCGCATCGACGGCCTCGAGTCCTTCGAGGAGGCCGAACGCAGGACGCTACTCTCCATAATCGACTCCCGCTGGCGGGAGCATCTCCACGAGATGGAGGCTTTGCGCGAGGGTATCGGCTGGCGGGGATTGAGCCAGAGAGATCCCCTGGTCGAGTACAAGCGCGAGGGCTTCGACATGTTCCAGGAGATGGAGCGGGGCCTCAAGGAGGACTACGTCACCTATATCTACCGCATAGAGAACGTCACAGTGCGCGAGGAGGTAGAGGTGGAGCAGCTCTCCTACAGCGGCGGCGAAGAGGAGCCGAACCAGCGCCCGAAGAGCCCCCGCAAGACCGAGCAGAAAGTGGGCCGAAACGACCCGTGCCCCTGCGGATCGGGCAAAAAGTACAAGAAATGCCACGGTCGCGCCGACGGAGGCGTCCCCAGCACCGCGGCGGTAGCAGGCGAAGATCCCACCGATAGGAATTAGTGTCCGAGCTTAGGGAGAAAACTTCCCAGCTCGAAGTACGCCTCGCGGAACTTGAGGACTTCTTCGACGTAGAGGCCCTACGGCGCTCCTCCGCGGCTTTGAGCGAGCGGATGAGCCGACCCGGGTTCTGGGACGACCAGGAGGAAGCCAGAGCGGTCTCGGCAGAGTCCGCGCGTGTCGAGTGCCGGCTACGCCTGCTAGGTAGCCTGCGCTCGCGCCTTTCGGATGCCGAGGAGCTTTTGGAGCTCGCCGAGGGCGACGAGGAGATCCTGGGCGAGGTCGCAGGGGAGCTCGGGGACATCGAGCACGTCCTCGAAGAGCAGGAGGTAGCCAGGCTCTTCTCCGGGGAGTACGACGAGGGGGCGGCGATTCTCACCATAAACTCCGGGGCTGGCGGGGTGGACTCACAGGACTGGGCGGAGATGCTTGCCCGGATGTATCGGCGGTGGGCCGAGCGACGCGGGTATGCCCTGGAGACCATCGAGTACACCCTGGGAGAGGAGGCTGGGATAAAGAGCGCCACCTACTCCATCAGCGGCGAGTACACTTTCGGGCTCCTCTCGGCGGAGCGGGGGGTGCATCGTTTGGTGCGGATCAGCCCGTTCGACGCTGGCGGGCGCAGGCACACGAGCTTCGCTTCGGTTGCGGTCGCCCCGGTCGTGAGCGACGCGGTGGAGGTAGAGATCGACGAGAAGGACCTGAAGGTGGACACCTACCGGGCCTCGGGTGCCGGCGGCCAGCACGTTAACAAGACCGATTCGGCGGTCAGGATCACACACCTCCCGACCGGTATCGTGGTGCAGTGCCAGAACGAGCGCAGCCAGCACCAGAACCGCGAGGTGGCGATGCGCGTCCTGCGCGCGAGGCTCTTCGAGCTCGAACGGGAGAGGCGGGAGAAAGAGCTCGCCGCCCTTGAGGGAGAGCGGGCGGAGATAGAGTGGGGTTCGCAGATCCGCTCCTACGTCCTGCACCCCTACAAGATGGTAAAGGACCACCGCACCGGGGAGCAAACCGCCGATGTCGAAAAAGTTCTCGACGGCGACCTCGACGCCTTTATCTACGCCTACCTCAAGAGCCGGACCGCCATTTCTTAGGGCTCTCCTCGTCGCGGCGCTCTCGCTCGGCGCCGTCCTGCTCGTGAGCAGCTTCGTCCTCCTGCCGCTCCTGCTGGAGAAGCTAGTCGCGCAAGAGCTGCAGAGCAGGCTGGGGCTCGCCGAAGAGCCCCAAGTGGAGATTAGGGGGGACCTGCCGCTCGGCGCTCTGGCCGGGGAGTTCGAGGAGGGGCAGGTGACCTTCGCGAACCTCGAGTTGCTAGGCGGCGTGCGGCCCGACGAGGTTACGGTTGGCCTCGATCCCTTCGACCTCGACGTGCTCGGGAGCGTGGTTAGCGGACGGCTCCGGGTCGAAGAACCGTTCTCCGGAGAACTACGGATAGAGCTCTCCGAGGAGGAGATCGCCGAGATCGCCACCTCTTTCGCCGCATCGCCTGTAGGGGAGGTAGAGCTCGAAGAGGGACGTTTCGTCGTCGGGTCCGAGGTAGAGCTCCTGGGGGTGCGCGTCCCGGTCAGTGTGGAGTGGGAGCTCGACGTTCGGGACGGCGTGCTCCGCTTCGAGCCGGTCCGGGCGAAGGCTTTGGGAGAGCCTGTCCCCGAGGAGCTGCTCGCGGGTGCGAGCTTCGAGTACCCTATCGGAGGGCTGCCGTTCGAAGGCGAGCTGTCGAGCGTCGAGATCTGGGAGGATCGCCTCGTTCTCGTCGGGAGGGCCGAGGACCTGCCGGTCGGGTGAGCCGCCGGGAGGCGGCGCCACCAGTTGCCAGACCGCGCCCCCTCTGGTATCTTTTGCCCTGGTCCACAGGCTCCGGAGGGGGGAGCGCGGTGGCCGGGCTTGTTGGTAGAGATCCCCCTTAGCACGAAGCTTGCCGTAGCGCGGGTCGAGTGTTCGTGGCGGCCCAGCAAGGCCCGCCGGACGCGTTTGGAGAGTACCTTGATCTACTTCGACAACGTCACCAAGGTCTACGGCAGGGACATCGCGGCCCTCAAGGACGTGAACCTCGGTATAGAAGCCGGGGAGTTCGTCTTCCTGGTGGGGGCCAGCGGCTCAGGCAAGTCCACGATGGTGCGCCTGATCCTGAAAGAGCTAGAACCTTCGAGCGGGACCATCGTCGTCAACGGCGTGAAGCTCTCGGGCATCCCGGACCGGTACGTGCCGAAGCATCGCCGGGACATAGGGTGCGTCTTCCAGGACTTCAAGCTCCTGCCGAACAAAACCGCCGCCGAAAACGTCGCCTACGCGCTGGAGGTCACGGGCCAGAAGCGTCGCACCATCCGCACGAAGGTGCCCCAGATCCTGGACCTCGTAGGGCTCTCGGAGAAGAGAGGGAAGTACCCAGACCAGCTCTCGGGAGGTGAGCAGCAGCGAGTCAGCATCGCCCGCGCCTTCGTCGGCCAGCCGCCGATACTCATCGCGGACGAGCCGACCGGGAACCTCGACCCAGACACCTCGGTTGGGATCATGCAGCTCCTGCACAGGATCAACCGCATCGGCACCACGGTCCTGGTTGCGACCCACGACAAGGAGATGGTGGACGTGATGCGCAAGAGGGTCGTGGCGCTTGAGAACGGGCGGATCGTCCGCGATATGGTGAGGGGGGGCTACACCAATGAGGTTTGACTTAGGATTCTTCTTGCGCGAGGCGTTCAAGAACATGCTCCTGAACCCCTTGATGAGCATTACGGCGGTGACGACGACGGCGGTGTGCGTCCTGATTCTGGGCGTGGGCATGCTGGTCAACGCCCACGTCGAGGGCATCATCAACAGAATAGGCCAGGACGTGACGATCACGGCCTTCTTCCCGGAGGACGTCAGCCAGGAGAGGGCGGACGAGGTCTACAGCTCGGTCGAGGGCTACCCGGAGGTCAGCCAGGTCACCTACGTCTCCCAGGAGGAGGCGCTCGAACGGTTCAGGAGCACCCTATCCGACCAGCCCGAGATCCTGGAGGGTCTACCCAGCGACGTGTTACCGGCCTCGATCGAGATACAGCTCGCCGACTCGCGCTCTAGCGATGCGGTCGCCGAGAAGCTCCAGGCCGAGGGCTTTGCGGAAGGGGACCTCCTCTATAACCAGAAGACCATAGATAACCTGAACCAGGCCACCAGCTACGTAGTCTGGGCCTTGAGGGGGGCGACGGCGCTGTTCTTCGTGGCGAGCGTGCTCTTGATCTTCAACACGATACGGCTCTCGATCTTCGCCCGTCGCAAGGAGATAGAGGTGATGAAGCTCGTCGGCGCTTCGGATAGCTTCGTAAGGACGCCATTCCTCTTCGAAGGGTTGGTGCAGGGCCTGATCGGGGCCAGCGTAGCCGCTCTCCTCGTGGTGTGGGTAAACTCGGTCTTCGTGGCCTGGGCCCAGTACGAGCTGCCTTTCATCCCAATCTCTTCGAATGCGATCAGCACCGTGTTCTTGCTGCTGGTCCTGATCGCCGTGGGCGTCGTAGTCGGCATCGCCGGCAGCGCCTTCTCCGTGCGCCGGTTCTTGAAGATCTGAACGCGCGAAGCGCGTTCAGAGTGGTCAGGATCCAGTCTTTTGCCGTCTAACGTCTGCCAGGCAATCGCACCGCGGACTGTGCCTTTGCGTTGGTCCAGAGCTTTCGGCTGACCTTTTTCGTGCGGATGACCGGCTACCAGCTGACACCTGAGCTCTAAAACAGTCCGGCGAAGCCGCGTGGTAGACTCATCGCGTGTTTGATCCGAGGATTCGAACTTCTCTCTCACCGTGATCCTACCGGCCCAGCTTGTCCGCCGGGGTAAGTACTCGGTCGCCGACCCGCTCTTCGGCGAGGAGCGTCGCCCGGTCCTGGTCGCCCGCCGCTTGAGGCGTGGCGCCGAGGCCGGGGACCTGGTTTTGGTGCGCGTCCGCGAGAAGGGCCGCTCCCTGCGCGGCGAGGTGACGAGGGTCCTCGGTCCCCCGGACGATCCGCGC
Organism: Actinomycetota bacterium; assembly: GCA_030862075.1. GTDB lineage: Bacteria > Actinomycetota > Rubrobacteria > Rubrobacterales > Rubrobacteraceae > Rubrobacter_F. Next base: position 7,619 of record JALZEL010000070.1, read on the forward strand.
AACGTCTACGAGGCGCTCTTCGCCTCGATAGACACCTCGCGCGGCTTCTCCCCGAGGATTGAAGAAGTGGCCGTGACGAGCGCCCGTAGAGAACC
>JALZEL010000094.1 GCA_030862075.1 Actinomycetota bacterium
CAGGTGCGGAACGACATCGTGGTCCTTGAGTTGCGTGCACGCCCCGGTTATCGCGCTCAGGTCACGCTCTAGCGTCTGCACTTCGGTTTCGGGCACGACGAGGCATGCCTGCAGGAGTCGCGGCTCGGGAACGTGTGAACCGAACATCCCTTTGGGAACGATCTCTGCCCAGATATCGAGTGGCTCCCCGCCTTGCGCGGCGTCGGTAACGCGGAAGCTGCGGTGGAAGGGATCGAGCCCACCTTCAATGCCGTTCGAGAGGCACACGAACCCTTCGCCTCCCAGCCAGAGCTCAAGCTCGACGGGCTGCCCCGCCCACTCACGGGGGATGGTGGTGCTCGCGCTGAACCGGACCGGCAGGTCCGCTACCGGCCACTCTTCACCGAGCCCGAGCGTGCAGGTGACATCCGCACCGGTAAACAGCCACTCTCGGATAGGGTGCTCCCGGGCGTTGCGCCAGGCACGGAGTTCCTCCAGGCGGCGGATGTAAAGTTCCAGGCGGCGGTTGTCTCGGCTCGTCATCAGGCTCCTTTGGCTCGGTACCGAGAGGGGCATGTACTAGTGTCCTGCGCTCAGGACATAAACGACGCGACGCCACCACTTTACCCTATATTTTGCTCAAGACCGACCCACGCTATCCGTGACATTTAGCGCTTAGTCTTATGATCGCGAGAAACGGGAACTATTACTGCAAATCGAGAAGTCGCGTTAGGAGACGGCTCTGATGAGACAGTTTGCGAATCGCGCTGCACGCTTTGCGCCTCGAATACGAGGGCGACGACTTCGTGTTGAAGGAAGATCCGCTACAGGGTAAGGTAGAGTGGAAGATCCGTACTCACGGGTGAGTCGTAGCCAAGAGAAGGGCTCTGCCGTTACAGCTCGCTTATGGCCTCCGCCAGCGCCTCCAGCTCTTCCTCCGCGTTGAAGAGGTGGATGCTCGCCCGGACGTGGGGGTACGGTTCCGGGATGAAGCGAACGACGAACCTCTCGGTAAGGAGCTTCTCGGCTGCTCCCTTCGCCGCCACGCCCTCAACCTCGAAGCTAACGAGCCCTGAGCGGGCGGGACGGGGAGAGCGAAGCGTGACGCGAGGCTGTTCCTCTAGAAGACCGGCCAGAAGGTCGGCGCGGCGTCGGATCTCGGCAAACCCCTCTGCCCCTCGCTCGTACGCGGCACTGGCCGCCGCGGCGAAGCCCGCCGCCAGTGCCGGGCTCATTGTCGAAGCCTCGAAGCGCCTCGCGCCGCTGTAGACGTGCTCCCAGTAGCCGCCCTTCGCCCTAAACTCCGTCGGGTCCGAGAGAGAGGCGTAGCCGAGGCTCGTGCTCGCCACCTCACAACCGGGTCTAACGTAAAAGCCACCCATGCCCTCCGGCCCCAGGACCCACTTGTGGCCGGTGAAAGCGTACATGTCGACGCCGGTCGCGGGGATATCCGTGGGGATGTTGCCCACGCTCTGGGCGCCGTCGACGAGGGTCAAAACGCCCCGGTCGCGGGCTAAAGCGCAGATCTTCTCTAGCGGCAAAACCTCGCCCGTGGTCCAGTCTACGTGCGAAACGGAGACGAGGCGCGTCCTCGGGGACATAGCCTCCTCAACCTTTTCGGCCGTGATCGGGGGCTCGAGGAGCCTTAGCCGAATGCCGTACCGCCTCTCCAGGGCGTGCAGGGGAACAAGGCAGCCCGGGTGCTCCGAGCGGCTAGAGACGACCTCGTCGCCCGCCTCCCAGTCGAGGGCGAAGGCGCCGAGGTTCATACCGTGGGTTGTGTTTTGCGTCAAGGCTATGTTCTCGGGGTCTGCGTTCACGAGCCGGGCGGCGGCCCCTCGGGCGCGGGAGTACGCGTCGCGCTGGTGGGCGTAGAAATCGACGCCTTCGAGGTAGGCGGGGCCCGAACACAGGTCGTCCACCTCGCGCATGGCCCCTATCGTCTCGTAGGAGGGCGGGCCGCTGCCGCCCGAGTTGAGGTAGACGTAGGAGTTGTCGGCGAGGGCGGGGAACGTCTTGCGTGGTAGGTTCATAAGGCTACGCTCTTTCTCCGGTTTAGCTTTACCTCGGATTCAGCTTCAGGGAGGAATTTATACCTTCTTCTGTATAATAGCCGCTCTATGGACCTCGCAAGGCTCGCCTGGATGAGCCGTCGCCGGCGTAGGAGGCACGAGAGGCGGCAGAAGCATGGCCGGGCGTGGGGAGCATTGAGGAGCGCGCTCGTCGGGCTCGTCTCGGTCTTTCTGCTCTGCGTCGTCTCCTTTTTCGCCCTCTTCGGTTCCCGGAAATCAACGGCGAGAATTTCCCCTTGGACATCTGGTCCCTCTACATGCAGGAAGTTGCAAAAGACCTACCCGTCCAGCAACTCGACACCCCAGGCCCGGACATCAAGCTGCAGGTCAAGACGGACGGCCGCACCTCCGGGATGTCCAAGTCGGCAGGGGAGACGACGAGTAAGACCAAGGAAGCCTCAACCCCCCGAAAGTCGTCCTCCGGGCAACGCGGGCAGTCGCGGCAGTCCGAACAATCCCAACGATCACCGCCGCCCTCGAACCAGCCGCAACAACCGCCATCGGTCTGCAGGCCGCCCCCGATCTACGGCCAACCAGTCCCCTACGATGATCCAACCTACGGGCAGTAGGAGCCGTAGCAGGCCGCCAGCGATCAACCCCTGGCTATGATCCTTAGCACCTCCTCGTGTAGTGCATTACCCGGGGTGGCGAGGAGGCTGTCGGAGTCGTAGGTCCAGGGGTGCCCGGCGAGATCCGTCACGCGGCCGCCGGCCTCGGAGACGAGGAGGGTGGTGGGGGCGTAGTCCCAAAGGGTGTTGCGAGTGCCGATGGAGACGTCGATGTAGCCCGCTGCGAGCCAGGCTCCTCTGATCCCCGCGCTACCGAGCGAACGCAGCTGCCAGCAATGCCGGAAGACCTCCAGGAGGCCTTCCTTGCGGGGGTTGTTGCCCGCGCTCAAAAACGTCACATCCGCCCCGACGAAGGCATCTTCGAGCTTCTCCGCTTCCCCGACGCGCAAGGGACGGGTCTCTCCCCCCGAATCCCGGAAGGCGCCGCCGCCCGAGGACGCGTGGTAGACGTCGCCGAGGCGCGGGGCGGCGACGGCGGCGTGCTTTACTTCCTGGCCTTCGATGATGGAGATGCACGCGCAGAAGATGGGGTTGGAGCGGGAGAAGTTGGCGGTGCCGTCCACGGGATCGAGGAGCCAGGTGCGGCCCGTGGGTGAGACCTCACCACCCCTCTCCTCGGAGAGGATCGCGTCGTTCGGGTAGCATTCCTGGATCTCGCGGATCAAGAACTCCTCGCAGAGGAGATCCACCTCCGTTACCAGGTCCTTAGGCGCTTTCTCTTTAATCTCGCCAGGATCGTCGTAGCGAGAGAGCTGCAGTTCTCCCGTGCGGCGGGCAAGGTCGCGGATAAAGGAATGGAGCTCTTCTGGAGAAGCTCCTGCTTCGGGAGAAGCCCCGGGGGTGCTCACTCTACAGGAACCCTACCGAAGGTACTCGCGCAGGTTCTGGGTGCGGCGCTGCTCGCGAAGAAGGTTCAGGGTCTTCATCTGGATCTGGCGTACGCGCTCGCGCGTGATGTCGAACTCACGGCCGACCTCTTCGAGGGTGCGAGGCCTGTCGTCCTTCATCCCGAAGCGCAACTCGATGATCTGTCGCTCCCTCTCCGGCAGCTCGTCCAAAGCCTCCCTGAGGTGCAGCTTCAAGAGCGTGTCGGAGACCGCCTCCGTGGGTGTTAGGGCGGTTCCATCCTCAATAAAGTCGCCCAGAGCGGAGGAGTCCTCGTCGCCGACCGGGGTCTCCAGGCTTATGGCCCTCTGGCTGATCTCCTGCAGCCTCACGATCTCCCCGACCGGCACGTCGAGCTCGTGCGAGATCTCCTCGTCGGTGGGCTCGCGGCCCAACGTCTGCGTCATGCGCCTGTGCGTTCGGTGGAACTTGTTGACCTTTTCGACCATGTGAACCGGGATGCGGATCGTGCGCCCCTTGTCGGCGATGGCGCGGGTGATGGCTTGCCGGATCCACCACGTGGCGTAGGTCGAAAACTTGTAGCCCTTGCGGTAGTCGAACTTCTCGACCGCCCGGATGAGGCCGAGGTTCCCCTCTTGGATGAGGTCCAAAAACGAGACCCCGCGGTTGCGGTACTTCTTAGCGATGGAGACTACTAGCCTCAGGTTGGCCTCGACGAGCTTGTCCTTGCACCGCTTGTCGCCCCGGTCTATGCCCTTAGCGAGGCGTATCTCGTCGGCATGTGTCAGGAGCCTAACGCGCCCGATCTCCGCGAGGTACATCCGTATCGAGTCGCCGGTCGCTACGGCGTGCGCCAGCTGCATCACGGGCGTCTCCAAGGTCTGCGCCGGGCCACCGGACGCTGGGGATCCTTCCGCCGCCTCCGCGGAGGCGATATCGCCCTCTACTATGCTTATGGCCTCTTCTTCGAGGGCGGCGTAGAATTCCTCGACCTCTGTCGCCGAGAGCTCACCTTCTTGCAGCAGATCCGCGACATCCTCCGTACTTATAAAGCCCTGGGCCCTGCCCCGGTTCAAAAGCTCGTCTGTCCGTTCTGCTAGCAGCGTGGGATTCTCGGCAGACATCCTACTCCTTTCGTGATTCGAAGCCTGGTCCGTGCCGCGGACGCCCTCCCTTAGAATCCCCGCTCGCGGCATTTTGTTAAGTTTCTGTAACAAATAACCAGCGTAGGTTAACACACGCCCCCCAAAGGGTCACCGCAAACTGGAGTGATCTAATTCACAAAATGTTGGTGTGGGGCAGTCCTTTACGATAATGGTGGGCGGAATCTCCGCCGCCCTTGCTACACTACGGGGAGTGATTGCTCTCCTACGCGCACAGCTGGCCGACGTCCTGGGTGCGAAGTTACCGCGGGGCGTGGACGTGGTACGCGGGGTAACCCACGACTCGCGCTCGGTCCGGCCAGGATGCGCCTTCGTGGCGGTGCCCGGTTTTAAGCGCGACGGCGCGGAGTTCGTAGGAGAGGCGTTGCGGCGCGGGGCGGTGCTCGTCGTGGCCGAGCGAGAGTTGCCCCCCAAGGTTCCCGCCGTCGTCGTCCCCGACGCCCGGGGCGCTCTTGCCGCGCTCGCGTGCGCCGCTTTCGGTTACCCGTCGGAGAAGATGGCGGTCTACGGCATCACCGGCACCAACGGCAAGACCACGACCTCCTACGCTCTATACTCGATCCTCGCCACCGCCTATGGGCCCGATAGGTGCGGCCTCATGACCACCGCGGAGGCGGTTTTCGGCGGCGAGCGGCGTCCCGCTGTGCACACCACACCCGAGGCCACTCAAGTGCAGGAAACCCTGCGAAAGATGTTGGACGCCGGGATCGAGCACGCCATTCTGGAGGTCTCCTCGCACGGCATCGCCCTCAAGCGCGTCGCGGGCACTCGCTTTGCGGGCGCGCTCTTCACCAACCTCACCCGCGACCACCTCGACCTGCACGGTTCGATGGAGGAGTACTACGCTGCCAAGCGCGAGCTCTTCCGCTGGGCGACGGGCCCGAAGCTCGCCAACGCCGACGACGCCTGGGGACGACGGCTCGTGGGCGAGATCCCGGACGTAAAGACGTTCGCTGCCGCCGAAGTCGCGGACTACCGCGTGGAGGATGTTCGGCCTACGCGGGCAGGCACCGCCTTTCTACTCGGATACCCGGGCGGGGTTTTGGAAGTCGAGAGCCCCCTGCTCGGTTCTTACAACGTCGAGAACGTCGCCGGGGCGGCGGCGCTCGCGCTGGCTTCGGGGGTGGGGGAGGAGGCGATCGGTCGAGGAGTTCGGGAGATGAGGCAGGTGCCAGGCAGGTTCGAGCGGGTCGTCTCCCCCGAAGCCTTTGGCTTCGAGGTGATCGTGGACTATGCTCACACCGACGCCGAGCTCGAGGCCGTCCTCGACGTCGCCCGCGCGGTAGCGGAGCAGAGGAACGGAGGAGGCGGTCCCGGCGGCCCGGGCCGCGTCCTTTGTGTGTTCGGGGCGGCGGGCGATCGGGACGTGGCGAAGCGCCCTTTGATGGGCCGAGTGGCGACAAAGCTCGCGGAGTTGAGCATAATAACGACGGATGACGCCTACACCGAGGATCCGGAGAAGATAGCCGGCGAGGTTGCGGTGGGCGCGAAAGGTGGACCGGGACGGTACGAGGTCGTGCTGGACAGGCGGGCGGCGATCCGGCGTATTTTGAATGAAGCTGGACCTGGGGACGTGGTAGTCGTGGCGGGCAAGGGCCACGAGAGGGTCCAGCACCTCCCAGAGGGCGACGTGCCCTTCCACGACGCGAGCGTCGTCCGGGAACTTTTGGGAGAGCTTTAAAGGGGAGGATGATTTGCAAGACGGGGCCAAAAGCGAGGTTTTAAGGCGCCTGAAGAGCGTCGAGGGGCATGTTCGGGGCGTCGCGAAGATGGTCGAGGACGAGGACGTCACCTACGCCGACGTCGTCCAACAGACGAACGCCATCTTCTCGGCGATCCGGCGCATCAACGCCGTGCTCCTCAAAGACTTCGTCGAGGAACGCGTCGCGGAGGAGGGAGCCTCCGAGGAGATGGCTAAAGACCTCACAAAAGCTATAGATCGGGTGGTGAAATAGGGTGGGTCGCCCGTGAGGCACGTACGCCCGATCGTCCTCCTCTACTTGCTGCTCGGGGTCGTGCCGCTGTTGGTCGGCGGCGCGGGGTTGGCCTCTTATCTCCTGCTGCGTGCAGGGTACGGCTTCCTGGTGTGGGGGCTGTTGCCCCTCGGCGCGCTGCTCCTGCTCGCCAGCGGGCTCGGCGCGGTCCTCGGAACGGCCGCGGGCGGCAACCTGCCAGGTCCCAGACGTAAGGAGGAGAAGCCGCATGGCGAAGCGCCTCGGGGAAGACCGCGCCGCGGAGATGATGTATAGTCCCGGGCCTATGAGCGGCGGAGCGGAGATAGGGCGTCTTGAGGAACGGCTCAAGGAGCTTGAGAAGCTCGCGGAGGAGCTGGAGGGCGTTCCGGTCTCGGGAGTGGTGAACGTCCTAGATCGGGCGGTAACGATCCTCGCGGAGGTCAACGCTCGCATAGAGGCCGGCCTCGTCGAGGCGGAAGACGAGGTGCGGGAGCTCGACGAGCTCTTGGAGAAAGTTGACTTTGGACCGTTCGACGCGGCACTGGAGGATCTGGAACGGCCTTCGGATGGACAGGGTGGGGGCTGACCCGGACCTCGCCTCGCGTGTGCGGGAGGCTGCCCTGCTCGAGGGTGATTTCCTGCTTTCGAGCGGCAAAAAGAGCCGGTTCTACGTGGACAAGTACCTCTTCTCGACTGAGCCCGATCTTTTGCGGGACCTTGCCCGCGAGATCTCGAGCAGGCTCCCGGACGGCACCCAGAGGCTCGCGGGGGTTGAGCTCGGGGCCGTGCCGCTGGTCGCGGCTACGGCGCTACACAACGGCATCTCTTACGGAATAGTCCGCAAGAGCGCCAAAGGATACGGGACTGACAACAGGATCGAGGGACACCCCATAGAGGCCGGGGAGAAGGTCGCCCTCGTCGAGGACGTTGTCACCACGGGTACTCAGGTCCTGAAGGCGGCGGCCGCTTTAGAGGAGGCGGGCGCGGAAGTAGTGGGGATCGTGGCCGTCCTGGACAGGAGGGACGAGGGCTCGGACGTTTTGGGCGGCTATCCGTTCGAGACAGTGCTTAGGATGGAAGATCTGGGGGTAAAGGTATGGGATTGAGGCTCATCTGGCCCTTTGGTATAGTCCCTGGCTGAGACGGGGGAGACCGAAAATGGAAGCGGACAAGGGAGGCAGCAACTCATGGCGGTAAACAAGACGCAGTTGATCGAGAGGATAGCCGACGAAGCCGACAGCTCTAAGAGCGACGCCCAAAAGTTCTTCGACGCGTTCACGAACGTGGTTGAGTCGTCCCTCAAGAAGGGCGAGGACGTCCAGATCACCGGTTTTGGCAAGTTCTACGTGCAGAAGCGCGCGGCCCGCGAGGGCGTCAACCCCCAGACGCAGAAGAAGATGAAGATCCCCGCCTCGAAGGTGCCGAAGTTCACCGCCGGGAACGGTCTCAAAGACGCCATCAAGTAAGCTGAAAAGCAACCATTTCGAGCCGCGGGAGGAAGTCCCCCGCGGCTTTTTCGTGTCCGCGTTGCGGGAACCTACGCCGGGTCGAGCCTTTTGGACGCCTTAGTCTCCTCCGCCCGCCGCAAGGGGAGCGCCGTCGTCGTGGGCCTCGATCCGGACCCCCGCCACCTACCCGAAGTGGTCCTCAAACGCGCACCCACGACGGTCGAGGCCGTCGGGGAGTTCTCTTTGAGGGTTCTCGAGGCGGTCGAGCTGGAGGCCGCGGCCGTCAAGCTGCAGTCGGCGTACTTCGAGCGCCTGGGCCCCGAAGGGATGGAAGTGTACGCGGAGTTGCTCCGCGCGGCCGACGCCCTCGACCTCCCGACCGTAGCGGACGTGAAACGCGGGGACATAGGATCCGTAGCTGCCGCCTATGCTGAGGCCCACCTCTCGATCTACGGCGCCACGAGCGTCACGGTCAACCCCTACATGGGCGCGGATGCGGTGGCACCGTTTCTCGAGGAGTCGCGGCGCTTAAAGCGGGGCGGGGGCGTCTTCGTCCTCGTCACCACCTCCAATCCCTCCGCCGAAGACCTGCAAAACTCCTCGGCGCCGCCGCTCTACGAGCTTTCCTCTAAGCTCGTGGCGACTTTGGGCCGGGTCGGGGCGTCGGGCTACCTCGACGCGGGAGCGGTCGTGGGCGTGACCCGTCCGGAGGTGGGACGAAGGGTGCGCGAGCTCCTCCCGGAGGCGCTCTTTCTGGCCCCGGGCTATGGGGCGCAGAAGGGAGATGCTTCGGGGGTGCGGGCGCTGCTCGATAAAAGGGGGACGGGGGTGTTGGTCAACAGCAGCCGGGGCATCTTGCGCGCTTTCGAGGCTCCAGATTCGGGCGACTACAAGAGCGCTGCCCGGGCGGCGGCCCGGAGAATGCGCGAGGACCTGAGGGAAGCGGGGGTCCGGGTGTAGGAAGAGCGGAGACTCGTGTTCGTCAGGAGTTGATCTCGTAGAGTATGGCGGCGATCGTAACCACCACCGTTGCGACGAAGACCAATATCCCTAGGATCTGCACCATGTTCTCTCGCGTCATATTCTCCTATTCTTCGTGCGCGAACGTTCCTTCTTCAAGCCGCGTCTTGCAATATCAGGTCGAGCTCTTCGCGGAGGCGTTCTTCGTTCTCTGGGTAGTGGCCGTTCTGCACGAGCCTTATCTCGCCGTCGCTGATCAGGAATAGCCTCGGCACTCTTTTTACGTTGTACATGGCGGTCAGCTCCCCGGAACCGTCCCCCAGCACCGCGTAGGGCACGTCTTTTTCGCTTGCGGGGGGGCTGCTCACGTAGACGGCGGCGAACGAGACGCCTTCGTCCGCGTATTCGCGGGCCATGCGCTCGAACTCCGGACGGGCTTCAGCGGTGTCTTTGTTCGTCAAGAAAGGCAACGAGGAGGAGCTCCAGAACGTGAGCACGTAGACCCCCTTATCGGAGAGCTCGAAAGAGCCGCCTTCCCGGTCGGCGGCCTCGAAGGAGGGCGCCTTCTCGCCCTCATTCGGTGATGGTTGGGGGAGAGTAAGGCTGCCCGTCCCGGTTTGGGGCGAGCCGTAGAACCGGTATCCAGAGGAGGCCACGAGCACGAGGAACACGACGACGAGGAGGCGCTTCACGGGCTCGAAGGGCTGAGGAAGGTGCGCATGGCGCGCCTATTGTAGCGTCCCGCGGAATCCTTGTCCCGACGGGGGTCGGGGAGAGCCTACCCGCTCTGGGAAGGTGTAATATACAGCGTAGGGTCTTCGGGTAGGAGATCGGGGGAAAGGAGAGATTGCCCAAGTGATCCTGACCGTCACCCTCAACGCCGCCGTGGACCGGACCCTTATAGTCCCGAGCCTGACGCTCGGGCACAGGCACCGGGCGCAGGAGGGTGTAGCGCTTGCGGGCGGCAAGGGTATAAACGTCGCTCGGGCCTTGCGCGCTCTGGACGCGCCTGTGCTCGCAACCGGGCTAGTCGGCGGGCGCAACGGAGACGCCATCCGGGACGGCCTCTCTGAGGCGGCTATCCCCTTCGACTTCGTCGAGATAGGCAGCCCTAGCCGGACCTCGACCGCCATCGTGGACCCGACCACGGGTACGCAGACGGAGATCAACGAACACGGCCCCGCTGTCTCGCCCGAGGAGGCCCACGAGTTCTCCAAGCGACTCTATTTCCTCATGGAGTACGCCACGGCGATCGTTTTTGCCGGGAGCCTGCCGACAGACCTGGACGAGGGTTTCCTCGTCGGCCTCTTGCGCAAGGCTCGGGAAGAGGGCCTGTACACGGTCGTCGACGCGCCGCCGACGGTCCTGAAGGCAGCGCTGAAGGCCGATCCTTCGCTGGTCAGCCCGAACCAGCACGAGGCCGAGAGCGCCGTGGGCTTCGACTTCATAGAGGGAGAGGACTTCCTCCGGGGTCTCCACAGGCTCGTCGAGCTCGGGGCCGGGAGGGCGTGCGTGACATCGCCCGAAGGCCACTCCTACTTCGCCGGGGAGGAAGGCATGATCTCGATCCAGGCGCCAAAAGTCGAGACCCTCTCGACCATCGGTAGCGGCGACGCCTACCTCGCAGGCCTCCTGGCGGGCCTCCTCCACCGCAGGCTACCTCCGGTCGAGGCCGTGCGCCTGGCCGCCGGTTGCGCCGCCGCGAACGCCGAGACGTTGGGCGCTGGCGTCTTCGCGGCGCGGCGGGCCGAGGAACTCGCCGAAGCGGTCCGGGCAGAGGTCCTCGCGGGTAGCCCGAAGTAGCAGGGGAGTGGTGGGGCGCCGGGCTCCCGGAGGGCGAAGTTCGGCGTGCTAGAATAGCGCGGCTAGAGGAACGGCAACTTAAGTCTTGGAGGTGCTGTTGATGGTCGCCGAGGTTACAGACGCCACGTTCGAGAACGAGGTTCTTGAGTCTGAGAGGCCGGTTATAGTCGATTTCTGGGCGCCGTGGTGCGTGCCGTGCCGGCGCGTCTCCCCGATCCTAGACGAGATGAGTGAGGAGCGCGATGACGTGCGCTTTGTAAAGCTCAACGTGGACGATAACCCGCAAACCGCGATGAGCTACCAGATAACGAGCATCCCCACCATCGCCCGCTTCGAGAGCGGTCGGCCCACCCAGCAGGCCGTCGGCGCCCTGCCCAAGAACCAGCTCGCCTCGCAGCTCGGGCTGTAACCGTGGCGGGTCGCTATGCGTCGCATCCGGGTATCTTGCGTCGGACGTTTCGCGATTGCTTGTAGTAACCCGGCCGGTTACAATCCGGGGCGAAAAGGCGATGTCCGGCGCGCTCGGAAGGTTTAAGGACGTGCCAAGGACACGTAAGTCAAAAGAGGTTAAGGAGGTGGCTTAAGTGAAGTTCAAGCCGCTCGGTGAGAGGGCGTTGGTGAAGGTGGTAGAGCGCGAGGAGACGACGCAGTCGGGCATCGTGCTCCCGGACACGGCCAAGCAGAAGCCGCAGACGGCGGAAGTAGTCGCGGTCGGCCAGTTCGAGAATGAGGTCAAGGTCAACGAGGGCGACGTCATAGTCTTCGCCAAGTACTCGGGGACTGAGATCACGCTCGACGGCGAGGACTACATGATCCTGGACTCCGACGATATCCTCGGGGTGGTCGAGGACTAGCCTAAAGGACAGGGGACCATCCCCGCCCGAGGTCTTCACGCCGGGCATTCCGTCGGAGATGCCCGGCACGCTTATTTAGGCGATCATCCGGAGCTTTCGTTGCTTTCTGTGAGCCTGTTCCCGACCGTATCGTTCGAGGGGCCCTCCCGTGCGCGCGCTGCGTAGAGGCGACAGGGGCCGGGAGGTCGTGGACCTCCAGACCAGGTTGCAGGCCCTAGGTTTCGAGCTCGGCAACCGTGGGATAGATGGGGTCTTCGGGCCCAAGACCGAGCTGGCCGTGAAGGCGTTCCAGCAGGCCATAGGGATACTCGCCGACGGCGTGGTAGGCGAGATCACCTATAACGAGATCCACGAGGCCAGCTACCGTCCCGGCGGACGCCTCTTGTACCTGCGACAACCCCCCTTCAGGGGCGCCGACGTCGCGGAGCTACAGCGCATGCTGAACGACCTAGGTTTCGACCCCGGCGCCGTGAACGGCCTTTTCGACGAGCGCACCACCCGCGCTACGAAGGAGTTCCAACGCAACGCCGGCCTTGAGCCCGATGGTGTAGCAGATCCCGGGATCTTCAAGGTCTTAAAGACCTACGCTGACCAGACTTTAGGGACCCACCAGTTGCCGGACAAGAGCGGCGGCTACTTCCCCGAGGACCTCTTCTCCGGCACGATCGTGGTGGACGCCGCCCACGGCGGCTGGGACAGGGGGCACGTCTGCCCATCGGGCCTGGCGGAGGCGGACCTGAACCTTGCCGTGGCTCAGGAGCTCGCCCAAATATTGCCGGTCCGCGAGGTGCTCCTCACCCGCAGCGAGGACGAAGAGGTCTCCAACTCCGACCGGGCGTATCTGGCCAACTCTTCGGGGGCGAAGATGGTCGCCTCTATTCACCACGCCGTCTACAAGTCGCAGAGGGCCGAGGGCACGGCCTCCTACTACTACAACCGCCTGGGCTACCAGTCGCACCGGGGCCGTATGGCGGCAACCTATATACAAAAAGGCGTCAGCCGGGTCCTGGGGACGCTGGACATCGGCGAGTTCGGCCGCTCCTACGACATCCTGCGCGA
>JALZEL010000095.1 GCA_030862075.1 Actinomycetota bacterium
CCGGCGCCCGACCTCCCGACGCGCTTGCCTACGCGCTGGGGACGACGATCGGCGTCCTCGTGCTGGTGCGGCGGCGCTGGCCCGTGGGTGTGCTGGTGGCGTCAGTCGTAACACTGCAGGTCTACTACGTTGCGAACTACCCAGGCATATTGCCAGCCGTGCCGCTTGCCGTTGCGCTGTACACGGCCGCGGCCGCCGGCCACCTCCGGTGGTCGCTGGCGGTCGCCGCCTGGTACTGGATCATTCCGTTGCTATTCGCGGCCTTTGGCGCTCTGGGACCACTGGTACCGGCGCTCAATGAGCTCGTGCGGGACGGAGCGCTCTTGCTCGCCATCCTGCTTCTCGGGGACACGGTGCGCAGCCATCGCGCGTTGATGGCCGAGACCGCAGATAGGCTGCGGCGAGCGGAAGAAGACCGGCAGCGGGAGGCGCAGGAGCTGAGCGCCGCCCGGGTGATCCAGCGGCAGCTCCTCCCCAAGGAGCTGCCGGCCCTTTCTGGATGGCGTGTCGCAGCTTACTACCAGCCGGCGCGCGAGATCGGTGGCGATTTCTACGATTTCCTCGAGCTACCCGACGGCCAGGTCGCGCTCATCACCGGCGACGTCACGGACAAGGGTATCCCCGCCGCGCTAGTCATGGCTACGACCCACAGCATCCTGCGCGGCGACGCACCGGGGCTCGTCTCTCCCGGCACGGTGCTCGAGCGAGCCAACAATCGCTTGTATCCTGACATCCCCGCGCACATGTTCGTGACCTGCCTGTATGCGGTGCTCGACCCCGCTAACGGGCGGCTGCGCTACGCAAACGCGGGGCACAACCTTCCCTACGTGGCGACGGCGGACGGGGTCACAGAGCTTCGCGCGACCGGAATGCCCCTCGGCGCCATGCCCGATATGACCTACGAGGAGAACGAGGCCTATCTCGCTCCCGGCGAGAGCATTCTGCTCCACAGTGATGGCCTTGTCGAGGCGCACAACCGTGCCGGCGAGATGTTCGGCTTTCCACGGCTCCAAAAGATTGTCGAGAACAGCCGCGGAAGCGAGCACCTCATCGACGAGTGTCTCACCGAGCTGAGAGAGTTCGTTGGGAGCGACTGGGAGCAGGAAGACGACATCACCCTCGTGACGCTCCAGAGAGATCGGAAGTAAAGCGGTGAGCAGTCCAAGACGTCAGATCGGCGCGCTAGAACTAACGGCGGCGGAGATGGGGAGCGAGTGGCTCAAGGACCGGAGCTCCTGGGTTGCGGCTCTCATGGTATTGAGGAAGCGCTCCTCTTGACAGGGGAGGGCGTCGGCGGAGGTGACCTCAAGCGTGGGCAAATACGCTTGGATTCCGTCAGCTACACCATTCACTACACCAATATCAAGACCGCCAGCAATTTCCGCACGTACTTCTTTCATGGGGACGCGGCCGTCAAGCATCTCAACTTTGCACGCCGCTCTTGGCCGACTACGCTCATGAAGCCTTCGGTCGGTTACTACGACAGCTTACCACCACCAGCACCCCGGATGAAGATATCTCGGACATCAGGCCTCCTTAAGCATCCGCTGCATAGATCGCTGGTTCATTGGTCCTTCCGTTAGATGCGTTTCGGGATTCGATTTCAACGCTGGCTATTCACTTCGACGAACACCTTGACCGCGTTCTTCTCCTCGCTCAAAAGACGGATCATCTCCTGGTAGTTGTCGAGTCCTTGCACGCGATGGGTCAGCAACCTCTCCAGCCAGCCCGGGTAGTGCGCCTCTGCCAGGGCCATATCCTGCACGCCACGCTCGAAGTGGGTGCGGTTGGCATTTACGGAGCCCACCGCCACCTTGTTGCCCAGCACGAAGTCCAGCATGATGTGATCCCCCGGTACTTCGACCGTGCGATCCCCCCCGCTGATGCCGGTCAGTACCAACACACCGTTCTTGCCCAGCACCTCCATGCTCTCGAAGGCTACGATGCTCGCGCCCGTCGCCTCGAAGATGATATCGAACGGTCCGTACTCCCTGGCAGCCTCCTTCAGGGGCATCCTACGTGTGCTCACGTATCGCACCCCTAGATCCTCTACCAGCTCGCTGTTGAGTGTGGGAGGCTCGGTGCGGGCCAACGTCGTGACCTCCAGACCCCGAAGCCGCAGGATGAGTGTAGCTAGGAGTCCCAGAGTACCGGCGCCGACCACCGCAGCGCGCTGCGGCCGCCAGACCTTGAGGCGGCGCTGGACCTCGTAGGCCTGTTCGATCCCTTTCTCGGCGATGCTGGTCGGCTCCAGCAGCACACCGAACTCCTTCAGGGTGGCCGGCACCTTGATTATGTATTCTGGATCCTCCACGTAGCGCTCGGTCAGGTAGCCGTGCAACAGGTTGATGCCGCGCTCGTAGTAGGTCTCGTCCGGGGTTACGTCGTAGGCGCCGATCCGGTCGTAGATGCTGGTACCGGGTCGTCTGACGGTAGCCACCACGTAGTCGCCGGGTTCGAGACCTCGGACGTTGGGCCCGACCTCCAGAACGCGCCCGAAGGACTCGTGGCCTGTCACCAGGAAGTCGTAGCCCTCCGGGGCGTCACCGTACGCGGCGTCGTTGATCTCCTTATCCGTGCCGTCCACGCCCACGCGCAGCACCTCGACCAAAACGCCGCGTCCGTCAGGAACGTCGTCCACTCTCGGTTCCGGCAGATCGGCCAGATGTAGGCTGTTGGGCTCGCCTGGAAAAACGGCGACCGCTTTCATCGAGTAACTCCTTTCGCAATGGATGTACTTCCCGCCGGTGAACCATGCCGCTCTTCGGCGAAACCGGGACGTCTATCATTTGTTGTGCGTTGTTGGTTCTCCTGAAAGCATGCGGCTAGCTCCGCCTTCCGAGCGCACGGTCGAGGTTGAAGGCGGCGCTGATGAGTGTCAGGTGCGTGAAGGCCTGAGGGAAGTTTCCCAACGCCTCGCCGCTGGGGCCGATCTCCTCGGCGTAGAGCCCTAGGTGGTTGGCGTAGCCGAGCATCTGCTCGAAGATGAGCCGGGCTTCTTCTAGCCTTCCTGCGCGGGTGAGCGCCTCGACGAGCCAGAACGTGCATAGGCTGAACGTCCCTTCCTCTCCCATGAGGCCGTCCGCCGACTTCTCGACGTCATAGCGGAAGACGAGGCCGTTGGAGACAAGCCCGTCGTCCTTCGGTGGGCGGTTGATGGCGTCTAGTGTGCTGAGCATCCTGGGACCTTTGGGTGCCACGAAGAACACCAGGGGCATAATCAGGTTCGAGGCGTCTAAAGTATCGCTGTCGTAGGCCTGCACGAACGCCTTGCGTTCGGGGCTCCACCCTCTCTCCATGATCTCCTCGTAGATCTCGTCGCGCACCTTCAGCCACCGCTCGCGGTCGGCGGGGAACGAGCGCTTGTCGGCGAGCCTCAAGCCCCGGTCCACGGCGACCCAGCACATGAGCTTTGAGTACACAAATTGCCGCTTTCCTCCCCGGACCTCCCAGACTCCCTCGTCTTCACGCTGCCAGTTGTCGCAGACCCAGTCGACCAACCCGTGCAGGTGGGTCCACAGCTCGTACCAGATGGGGTCGCCGTGCTTATTGTAGAGGTAGACCGCGTCCATCAGCTCGCCGTAGATGTCCAGCTGCAGCTGGTCGTAGGCGCCGTTGCCGATCCGGACCGGGCGCGAGCCGCGGTAGCCTTCCAGATGGTCCAGGGTCTCCTCGGTGAGGTCGCTCCTTCCATCTATGCTGTACATCAGCTGTAAGGAGCCGTCCGGCTTCAGCTTGTAGCAGCGGCTCTCGAGCCACTTCATGAACGCTTCGGCTTCCTCGGTGAACCCGATGCGCAAGAGGCCGTAGAGGGTGAAGGCGGCGTCCCGGATCCAGGTGTAGCGGTAGTCCCAGTTGCGCTCGTCGCCGATACTCTCTGGCAAGCTGGTTGTGGGAGCCGCGACGATCGCTCCCGTCGGCTCGAACGTCAAGAGCTTGAGCGCCAGGGCCGAGCGGTGGACCATCTCGCGCCAGCGGCCGGTGTAGGTGCACTTCGAGAGCCAGCGTCGCCAGTACTCGACGGTCTGCATGAAGAGCTCTTGTTCCTGCCGCTCGGAGAGAGAGAGGCCACAATCGGCTCCTGACTCGATCTCCCGGAGTACAAACACGGCCATCTGCTCTGCTTGGAGGCTGAATTCGGCCACCGCCCGGTTACTCTCGGATCTTAGGGGAACATCCGTTGCCAGGCCCAAGCTCAGTTGCCGCGAGTCAAAGCAGGCACCTCCTTCGGTGATTTCGGTCTTATGATCATCACGGGCATAATTGAAAGCAGGAGAACATTCTATCCGGAAGTTCATCTTTCCGCGTACCACCTTGATCCGGCGGATCAGCTGGTGGCGGCCGTGGCCGTTCATGGAGGCGTGGATCGGCATGTAGTCCGTGACCTCCGCGACTCCTTCAGGCGTGAAGAACCGCGTGACGAGGACATTGGTGTCGGGCCAGTAGTGCTGTTTGCAGGAGACGCTCTCCGAAACCGGGGCTATCTTGAAGCGCCCGCCCTTCTCGTCGTCGAGGATGGCGGCGAAGACGCTCGGGGAGTCGAAGTGCGGCAAGCACAGCCAGTCGATCGACCCGTCCATGCCAACCAGGGCCACACTGTGCAGATCACCGATGATCCCATAGTTCTCTATCGGTCGGTAGACTATAGCGTCTTCTCCTTCCTGTGAGGGTTGCGTACTAGAGCGGTGTGGGTAGAGCCGACGCGTGCTTAGCAAGAGCGTCAAGCAGGGAATTTATCTGCTCGAGAGTCCGCAGTACGGTACCCTCGACGCCACGTCCGCAATGGTCGCAGAGGACTTGGATGCCGTTAGCCAGACACAGTTCACCTGCTCCGCAGAAGGGACAGATTGTGGCGTGAGGTCTGGAGGGTAAAGCCGAATGTTTACTTCACAAGTCCTTTCCCTCGATTCCTGGACCCTTACATCATCAGTGCAAGTTCCCGCCTAAACACCCGAGTAGGATTACTACATCCAGGACATCTAGTTCTCAGGCACGCCTGTAGAATAGGAATTACACTTCCTCGACCTGTAGGTACCTGACACCCCTCATGTCTAGCCAGTATCGTCCTGGCCCGCGACCGACACGGATGAGGGCGTTGTCGCACCTGGCGCAGCGCACGATCGTACCCATCTCGTGTCCATAGACCATTGTCTGCCCGACCCGCGAGAGCGTGCCGCAGTTGGCGCAGGTGACCTGGGTAGTGGTCATCTCGAACGGAAAGATCTCGCCGAGAAGTCCCCCTGCTGCGTTCCCGTCCAGCCTGTGTTCGTCCATCATTTTAACCTCCCGTCGGTCCGAAGCGTTCGGTCTTTACGCCTACAGGGTCGTGCCCGAGTTCTACGAGCACCGTCGCCACCGTCTCTACCAGCGGGGTGGGACCGCAGATGAAGGCGAGCGAACGCTGCTTGGGGGACGGGGCGACCTCCTCAAGCATCTCCCGGTCTATACGTCGGCTATAGCCTGTCCAGCCTGGAGGCTGGGAGCGGGTGAGCGTGTGGATCACCTCAAGCGCCGCGTCCTGCGCGGCGAGGCGGTCGAGCTCCTCGGCGAAGATCGTCTCTTCGCGCGAACGCGAGGAGTAAAGGAGGCGGCACGAAGCGTCGCTCTGAGCAGCGGCCCGGTGTCGGATCATGGCCATGAGCGGCGCGATACCGGATCCCCCGGCTACGAGGATCAACGGTCCCCCTTCCCTTGCCTCCCAGGTGAACCAGCCGCCTATCGGTCCGCGCAGCTCCAGCTTGTCCCCGACCCGCAGCTCGTCGGTCAGATACGGGGAGACCTCGCCGTCCTCCAGGCGCTCGACCACGAGTGCGAGCCGCCCATCCTCGGGTGCGGAGGCTATGGAGTAGCTGCGCTGGGCCTGGTAGCCGTC
>JALZEL010000101.1 GCA_030862075.1 Actinomycetota bacterium
CGAGCCTCCGCAAGCCCCGCACGAAGGCCTTCTTGCTCAGCGAGCGCCAGATCTCGCCGGCACCCGTCCTCCAGTTCCTCCCCACGAGCCGCCAGAAGGCCGGGTAAGAGAGGGTCTCCGCCAGGTCTCTTGCGTTCAGGTCCGTCTTCTTATAGCCCTCGCGGGCGAGGCCGAGGACCGCGTTCGGCCCCGCTTCTACCCCGCCCTCGACGGAGCGCGTGAAGTGGACACCGAGGAAAGGGAAGTTAGGGTCCGGGACGGGGTAGATCAGGTTCTTCACCAGATAACGCCTCTCCGGTTCGAGCTCGTAGTATTCGCCGCGAAACGGCACGACCTTCGCTCCCACTTCAACCCCACTGAGCGCGGCCACCCGGTCGCTATGGAGCCCGGCGCAGTTTACGAGCACTCGCGCCCGGAAACTCTCCCCGGGCGTGCGTAGCTCCACCCCATCGCCTGTCTCAGAGATGCCCGTGACCTTCGCCCCGGTGCGCAGTTCGCCGCCTTCTCTCGCGACCATTTTCGCGAAGGCAGCGGTCACGCCGACGAAGTCCACGATCCCCGTGCTCGGCACCTTGAGCGCCGCTATGCCAGTGGCGTGTGGTTCGAGTTCCTTGAGCTCCTCCGGTCCTATTTTCTCGACCTCGAGGCCGTTCTTTACGCCCCGCTCGTAGAGGTTTCTCAAGCTCGGTATCTCTTCCTGTTCCGTCGCGACGATGACTTTGCCGCAGATCTCGTACGCGATGCCGTGTTCCCGGCAGAACTCCACGAGCCTCTCCCCGCCCTCCTTGGAGAAGCGGGCCTTGAGGCTCCCAGGCTTGTAGTAGACGCCGCTGTGGATGACCCCGCTGTTGTGGCCCGTCTGGTGTCGCGCCCAGCCCGCCTCCTTCTCGAGCACCAACACGCCCGCACCCGAGTAGCGGCGCAAGAGCGAGCGGGCGGTCGAGAGTCCGACGATCCCGCCGCCGATCACCGCGAAGTCATGCACCGCTAGAGTCCTCCTCTCACACCGCCCATGTTAGCCCATCCTGGTGCTTATATACTGCGCACATGATCTTGAGCGGCGTATGCACCATCGCCCTGACCCCCTTCACCGACGAGGGGGACGTGGATCTCGAGGGCATAGATTCGCTAACCGAGCTTTACCTGAACTCCGGGGTGCACGGCCTCGTGCCTCTGGGGATCATGGGCGAGGCTCACAAGCTCTCGGATGCCGAGCGAGGAGCGGTCATGCAACGTTACCTCTCGGCAGCAGGAGGAAGGGTCCCGGTCGTGGTGGGCTGCTCGGCGGCAGCGACGAAGGTGGCGGTGGAGCGCGCCCGCGAGGCCGAAGCGGCGGCAGCAGCGGCGGTTATGGTGGCCCCACCGAACAACGTTGGGAACCTGGATCTTGTCTTCGAGCACTATCAGCGGGTGGCCGAGGCCGTCTCCGTGCCCGTGGTCGTCCAAGACGAGCCGGTGAATACAGGCGTTGTTATGCCCGCGCCGTTCATCGCCAGTATCGTCGACGAGATCGAGGGCTGCTGCTACGTCAAGCTCGAAGAGGCGCCGACGACGATCAAGATCACGCGCCTGCTGAAAGAGATCCGCGCCGACGTCGGCATCTTCGGAGGCCTCGGGGGGATGTACTTCTACGAGGAGCTTGTGCGCGGCGCCACAGGCATCATGACCGGCTTCGCCTACCAGGAGATCCTGGTCCGCACCCACGAGCTCTTTTCCGAAGGGAATAAGAGCGAGGCGCGGGAGTATTTCTTCCGCTACCTGCCGCTCATCCGGTTCGAGGCCCAGCTCGGGGTCGGTGGCGTCGGCATCCGCAAGGAGGTCTTCAAGCTACGAGGAGCAATCTCCTCCTCCCACGTCCGCTTCCCCGCCCCACCGCTGGATAAGGAGACGCTGCACGAGCTCCGGGATCTAGTCGACCTTCTCGGTCTGGCCGGATGAACGCTTGGCCTCTGTGCCCGTGGTGGCCTCAGGCTCCGTAGCTCCCTTGGAGATCCGAGCGCCCACCAAGTGCACGACGACCCCGGTCGCCAACACCGCCACGCCTACGCCCACCCAGAAGGGTTCCAGATAGAGGAGCAGGAGCCCCGCGACCGCGCACAGGACGCGCTCCGGGACACGGGCCGGGCCGAAGAGCCAGGCGCCGGTGGCGATCGCTAAAGCGCCCACGGCGAGGGCGGATGCGAGGAAGGTCAGCGCGATCTGCAGCGGCGAGCCTTCCAGGAGGAGCCCTTGTCCGTTCGGGGTGAGGACGAAGGCGAACGGGACGAGGAAGGCGGGCAGGGTGTATTTCCAGGTCAGCATCATCGTCTTGAAGGCTTGACCACCGGTGATCGCCGCGGCGGCAAAGGCGGAGAGAGCGGTCGGCGGGCTCACCTCCGAGAGTACCGCGTAGTAGAAGATGAACATGTAGGCGGCGAATTGTGGTACTCCGAGCTCCGTGAAAGTCGGAGCGATGATAACGGCTGCAATGATAAACGAGGCTGTAACCGGCACGGCCAAGCCAAGTACAAGAATCGCGATCGCCGAATACAGCGCAGCGAAGAGCAGGCTGCCGCCTGCGAGCGCGACGATGATGGAGCTGAGCTTCAACCCGAGCCCCGTCAAAGTCACTATTGCGACGATGATCCCGGCGGCCGCGCATGTCGCGGCGACGGGGAGAACCCCCCTCGCCCCGGCGGCCAGAGCGTCCCAGAGCCTGCGCGGTCCCATCCTATGCTCCCGGCTCAAGAACGAGAGCAGAAAGGCGACGATCGTCGCGTAGAAGACCGCTCTAAAAGGCGTGAGCCCCATCGCCATGAGGATAACGATTAGAAAGAGCGAGCTGAAGTGATAGCCGTAGCGCCAGAGCAGGTAGCCGAGGGGTGGCGTCTCCACTTCGACCCCCTGCGTCCTGAAGCGCCGCGCGTCGGCCTCGATGGCCAGGATGATCCCGAGATAGTACAGGAGCGTGGGGAGCAGGGCGTAGAGCAGGACCTCCAGGTAGCTCACCCCCAGGAACTCGGCGATAATAAAGGCCGCCGCCCCCAGGGTCGGGGGCGAGAGAATCGCACCGATACCCGAGGCAGCGAGGAGACCGCCGCCCTCCTCTCTCGGATACCCACTCCGGCGAAGGATGGGCCACGTGACCGAGCCCAGGGTGACGGTCGTGGCCACACCCGACCCCGAGACGGTGCCTAGAAGAAATCCAGCGAGCGATGTGGTGCGTCCCGGACCCGTGCGCGAGTTGCCGAAGGCAGCGAAACTCACGTCTATGAAGTATTTGCCAGCCCCCGAGTATTCGAGAACGGCGCCGTAGACCGTGAAGAGAACTATATAGGTCGCAGCGACGTCTAGCGGAACGCCGAAGAGCCCTTCAAGCCCCATGTAAGTCTGGCCGATAATCCGGTTCGGCCCGTAGCCGCGATGGCCAATATTCGTCCAGTCCGGGATCAGGGCCCCAAGGTACGCGTAGGCCAGAAAAGCGATGCAGAAGGCTGGCAGTATCCACCCCACGGTCCTGCGCGTCGCTTCAAGAACCAGAAGAATAGTTATCGCGCCCAAGACAAGGTCCAGCGCTTCAGGGCGCGCGGCGCGCCGGACGAACTCATCGAACACAACGAGGGTATACCCGAGCGCAACGACGGAGAACACGGCGAATAGGTAGTCGGTGACGCCCGGATTGTCCGTACGTCGCCCCTCCCGCTCGGTACGCGAGCTCCCCCAAGCTCGGTAAAGGAGGAATGTCATCGCTAGCGCTAGCGCAAGGAAGCTGGTCCGGTAGAACTGGGCTGGTACCGGGTTTAGCACCCAGTAGAGGGCGTAGCAAGAAAGTGCCACCCCGGCGATAGAGAGTAGAAGCTTCGGAAATCCGCTGACATCGCGGG